>JACRBK010000027.1 GCA_016234525.1 Chloroflexota bacterium | reverse complement strand
TAGCGCGCAGCCGGTCAAAAGTTGTCCGCACCATACGCCAGGCAAGTTGTGGGCTGGACCCCATCAGATTCTCGAAGACTTCGCGGTCAAATTCTAATACGGTGGTTTCTTTGATCGTGCGTACATTCGCCGCACGTGGCACATCCTGGATCAGCGCCATCTCACCAAAAAAGTCGCCCGCAACGCTGTGACGCAGCACACGTTCTTCATCGCTGTGCAGGTGTTTGGTGATCGCCACTTCCCCTTCGACGATCAAATAAAAGACCTGCTCAAACGCCCCTTCTTTGCAGATCAGTGTGTTTGGGGCATAGGTCTTTAACCGTACCAGCCCTGAAAGCTCACGTAAGGCGTTTTCATCCAGATCAGGAAAAGCCTCTTGCAGTTTGCCGATCAAGTCGATGTCCATAATTCACTCCTGAGTCGAGGCAGTTATGCATTATACGAAAACTTACCCTGCATGGCCCGCTTCCCAATCCTCGACTTTTAGACCGCTAATACGTCCAAATTCACGGGTATTGTGCGTAACTAGAATCAAGCTATGAGCCAGAGCGATAGCAGCGATCATCAAATCGTTGGAACCAATAGGAGTACCCGCTTGTTCCAATATGGCTCGAAACCGCGCATATACCACTGCCGCCGCATCATCAAACGAGAGTGATATAAACCGTTCCACAAAAGCCTGCTGTTTCAGCATCGTTTGCTCTGGCGTCTGACTTTTCATAGCGCCAAAATACAACTCGGCTTTCACCACAGAACATACTGCAATTTCAGAATCAGATAGGCTGTGAAGATGTTCAGTGATCGTTTTTGATCGTTGATTAAGGTGGCGAATACACGTATTTGTATCCAGCAGATATTTCATTCTAGAGGCTCCCGTTCTTCGAGAGGAAGCTGTGGCGGACGCTCAATCGGATCATCTGCCAAAATACCTGCTGTACGCTCAATAAATTCATGCCAGGGCATAGCATGAAACGATTCTAGCTCAAGCTCGTGCGTAAGCGCCGAGCTCAGATACTCGATCAATCGTGCTTTTTCTACGAGAGACAATTTGCCGGCCAGGGTTATCACTTGCTGATACAATTCCATAAATACACCTCCCCTGTTAATTTCACCGTAAATCTTCTCTCTGATTTCTCTACCAGCAGTGTAGCACAATTAATCTATTTGCCCAGTCAGACGGCAGGGCCAGCCCTACGACCAGCCCTGCGCCCTATTTTTTCTAGCCCTAGCCCAACAACGCTAAGGCTTGTTCCGCCAGATGTTCGGCGGTCAGACCGAACTGCTTATACAGTTCTTTATAGGGAGCCGAGGCCCCAAAGTGATCGATTCCCAACATCGCGCCCTGTGATCCTACCCACTGCTGCCAGCCAGTGGTTACTCCGGCTTCGATAGAAACGCGAGCCGTTACGCGGGGCGGCAGTACGCTGTCGCGGTAGGCTTGCGGCTGGCGTGCGAAACGTTCCCAGCAGGGCATACTGACCACCCGCGCCGCAACACCCTTCTCAGCCAGCAGTTTTTGCGCGTCGATGGCGATAGAGACTTCCGACCCCGTGCCGATCAAGATCACATCGATGCGATCTTCGGGCGCACAGGCCACCACATACGCGCCCCGCGCCACCCCTTCGGCCACACCGCAGGAAGGATCAATCACCGGTACGTTCTGGCGCGTCAACAGCAGCGCGGAGGGGCGATCCCGGTTTTCAATGGCGCAGCGCCACGCTGCCGCCGTTTCGTTGGGGTCTGCCGGGCGGAACACTTCCAGATTCGGGATCAGCCGCAGCGACATGGTGTGCTCAATCGGCTGGTGGGTGGGGCCATCTTCGCCCAGGCCAATGCTGTCGTGGGTGAAGACATACACCACCGGGTAATGGCTCAACGAGGCCACACGCATCGATCCACGCATATAGTCCGAGAAAATCAAGAAGGTCGCGCCGTAGGGCATCAAACCGCCGTGCGCCGCCATGCCATTGATGATGCCGCCCATGCCGTGTTCGCGCACGCCAAAATGGAAGTTGCGCCCATCGTGCTGATCCGCCTGGAAATAAGGATAACCCTTCAACGCCGTTTTGTTAGAAGGTTCCAGGTCGGCTGATCCCCCGATCAAACCGGGCAGATACTTCGCTATCGCGTTCAGTACTTCGCCGGAGATATTGCGCGTCGCGGCGGGTTTATCTTTATAGACCGGAATATCACGATCCCAACCGTCAGGCAGTTCGTTCGACATCATCTGCTGCCATGTCACTGCTAGATCGGGGTGCGCCGCTGCCCAACGATTCCAGCACGCCTGCCATTCAGCCTGCGCCGACTGCCCACGATTTGCCGTCTGGCGGAAGTGCGCCAGCGCCTCGTCCGGCACATAAAATTTCGGTTCCAATGGCCAGCCGAGAGTGGTTTTGGTGAGATTCACCTCTTCTTCGCCCAAAGGTTCCCCGTGTGATTTAGCGGTACCAGCCTTGTTGGGACTGCCATAACCGATCACGCTGGTCACAATGATCAGCGAGGGGCGCCCGGTGTCGGCCTGCGCCGCACGGATCGCGGACTCAATCGCGTCCAGGTCATTGCCATCCGCCACACGCAGCACCTGCCAGCCATACGCCTCAAAACGCTGGCCAACGTTCTCGGTAAACGCAATTTTGGTGCTGCCTTCAATCGAGATGCTGTTGCTATCGTACAGATAGATCAATTTCCCCAGTTTGAGGTGTCCCGCCAGCGAAGCCGCTTCCGAGGCGACACCTTCCATCAAATCGCCGTCGCTGACAATGGCATAGATCGTATGATCGACCACTTTTTCTTCGGGCGTGTTAAACAGGCTGGCGAGATACGCCTCAGCGATTGCCATGCCGACGCCGTTGGTGAAACCCTGACCAAGCGGGCCGGTCGTCGCTTCGACGCCGGGTGTCAGACCATATTCCGGATGGCCGGGGGTCAGACTGCCCCACTGCCGGAACTGTTGAAGCTGTTCGAGCGGCAGATCGTAGCCGGTCAGGTAGAGCAGCGAATAGAGCAGCATCGAACCATGCCCCGCCGACAACACAAAACGATCCCGGTCAGCCCACTGGGGATCGCGCGGATTGTGTTTGAGAAAACGAGTCCACAGCACATAAGCCGACGACGCCATCCCCATTGGCATCCCCGGATGCCCGGAATTGGCTTTCTGCACGCCATCAACCGCTAACATTCGGATTGTATTGATACACAGGCGATCAAAGTCAGACATAGAATATCCTTCCAGCTAAAAAAGAGACCAAACGGCTGCACATAACTCAGTTGTGTGCTAAGCTATCGTAACGAATGAACAGCGGCACACCCATTGAGTAAAAACGATGATGAGCGACGAACTTGACAATCTGTACGGCAATCTAGACGACGACTTACACGCCGATCTGCACGACGAACTCAGCAGCGACGAAGACGAACTCGAAGCTTACTGCATGACGTGTAAGCAAAAAACCACTATCGAACATCCAGAACCGATCTGGACCCGGCGCGGCGCACCCGGCACACGCGGAACCTGCCCCGTGTGCGGCACGATGGTCTTTCGCATGGGCAGCACCCCCGCGCACCAGGCTCTCAGACGGCCTGAACCACTCAAAGCGCTCGACACGCCGCGCAGCACCAGCAAAAATCCGCGCAAACCTATCTCTGCCGTTACGTACATCAATTATAGCGTGTCTGACACAGAGTTCGCGGAGATTTTGGCCGAAGATTTGAACCGGATCGGTATTCAAACCTGGATGGCAGGCAGCGAAGTAGATGATGTGAACTGGGCCACCGGGGTGCATCCAGCGTTGGTCGAGTGCAAAAACATGATTATCATCCTGTCACCGCTGGCGATCAAGGCCACCAATGTGCAGGAAGCGCTCAAGTTTTTTGTAGAACGCCGTAAGCCGATTGTCGTTGCCGAACTGCACCCTACTGAACTGCCGGACGAACTGCGCCGCAAACCGCGCTTTGCTTTTTCTGGCGATGATTATAAACAGCAGTTCCGCGAACTGGTACAGGCGCTTAACGACTGATCACAGAAATTGCTCGCCGCGCTGCTCGTGATCGTGTGGAAAAGTGGCAGCGCGGTGGATCATTTGTGCAAGTTGGACAAGCTGAAACAATCTGGAACGCTGATCGATTTAATCTTCTGCCCCACCCCTCAGGATCAAAACAGCCGCTATAGCTTGACACCGCTGGAATCAGCCCCGGTCTGAGGCTCCTCCGAGGGCAGACTGTCGGTGGGCTGGTTGTCTTCTAACGTTTTACGTAAATCAGCCAAAAACGTTGTAATGCTGATTGGTTTAGAGATATAGCCGTCAAACCCGGCACCCAGGGTGCGTTCTCTGTCGCCCGCCATCGCGTGAGCCGTAAGCGCCACGACAGGGATCGCCTTAGTTTTGGGATCCTCTTTGAGGATCTGGACCATTTTCCAGCCGTCCATGCGCGGCATAGACAGATCGAGCAGGATCACATCTGGCGTATAGTTTTCAAGTTGTTCTAACCCTTGTTGGCCGTCTTGAGCGGTTCTCACCGAAGCGCCATAAAACATCAGAGTTTCTGAAACCACTTCGAGATTATCTGGTTCATCTTCCACTAACAAGATATGCCAATTCGAAACATTATTCCAATCTAGCATGATGTCGTCCTTCTCATGACTGGCATGGTTCCATCGAAACCATTGTATAAAGCAGAGATCAAAAATGTATATTTCGATTGTTAGGATTTTATCATGCTTTTCAAGCGGCCTGGTGAATTATTTGTGAAAATAACCACCTGTTCAATGGGGGAGTGCTGGGCGCAGGCGGATCATATGACACTCATTACTTGAAATTAGGCCCCGCCTGTTTCATGATTAGGGGTAATGTGTTCGACATAAAATTTTGCCGAGGCGAAAAACAAGATGGCCCCTCAAGACACTCAAACTGACCACCTGCTAACTCACGCGACCGAATCCCGCTGCGCCTGCTGCCCGCCAGACCGTGTGTGTGCCTGGGCCTGTGTGCAGGGAACCGGGATCGAAGATATTGTGATCGGCGCGATGCTGGAACAAACCCTGGATTGGGCGCAGGAAAACACTGAACCCGGTCAGGAAACGATCCACCGGGCGCTTATGGAAACTTATCGGTAAAACGTTCGTGCGCCAGAAAGCGGGCTAACTCTCTGCGGCTGACCACACGCCTTTCATAAAACCACAGCCGATCTGCAAAATCGCCGCTTCGCCGTCGTAATAATACATATCAAACGCGCTGGCGGCGCAAATGCCCACCAGATTTTCGCTTGAACAGCTTGCTACTTCGGATTTTTCGCTGTAGCTGATGCCGGGACCATCCTGCAAGTCTGAACACGGCGCGGTGGCGCAAATGGTATTCACTCCGCCCATTGTGGTCGTTTTGGCTGCACACGCCCCGGCCCCTGCGGTTTGCACAACGGCCTGTGTGCTGGGAGCAGCAGGTGTAGCATATACCGTCAGATCGCTGCGGCGGATTTCTCTTGCTTGCCTCACAATATTACTCGACAGTTCTAACCCGATGCTCTCTACGACTGCCATATCAATAATCAGCATGGATTCAGCATATTCCATCGGCACATGGCCCGGTTCGGTACCATCCAGAATATAAGCTGCCATACGGCCCGCTTCACGCGCCATATCCTTAAATGAAGGGCCATAAACCATCATCGCCTGAGGTACTGCCAGATTCACATATCCATCGGATGAACTGGGAACCTTGTGATCGTAGGCCCATTGCGACCATTGTGGAATGGTCCCCCATATTTTGAGCAAAAACACACCACCCACATCTGGTGGTATGGTCTGAAAGGCCTCTTCGGTAGTTTCTGGCGCATAGGGCAGCGTTGGCAGCAGCACCAGGCTTAATCCAGACTTCTCGGCGATAGCTTGAATCTGGTCAAGCTGTTCGGCCACTTCAGCATTATCAGGGTTATAAATCACCGCGACGTTTCCAGCCGACTCAGGCAGCATTTGTTCGAACAGATCAAAACGTTTAACATCCACGCTGCTCAGCAGCACCCCGGTTAGGTTTTTCCCAGGAAGCTGAATAGACTCAGCATCACCGGAAGCCACCGGATCACCGCTGGCGGACACGACTACAATCGGAACCTTTCCCGCGGTCAGCGCTTGAGCCTGGGCAAAACCACTGACCTCGTCTCCAAAAGTCCCACTGGTCAAATACAGCAGGTCAAGCTCGCTCACTTTAAACTGTTTGTCGAGATCATCCAGACTGAGCGCCTCAATATAGGTGACATTTTCCCCTTCAATATATTCTCTGGCGGTCATTTCTTCTTTAAAACTGGTGAAGGATTCGTTCGCAGCGGGATGACTCATCACCGTGCCTACCGTGAATGATTTTTTCTTTTCAGGATCGTCATCCTGATCACACGCCGCCAAGACCAGGCTCAGGATGATCAACAACACGGAGATGCTCTGAATCTGTTTTTTATTCGCCCCTATGTTCCCCATAGAATTTTCCCCATAATAAGCTAACAATAAAAATACCATGACCCACAGATTTTATTTTATGGCAAAATCAACACAAGAGTCAATAAGGCCAACTATTAAGGCGCTGTGATCTGTCGTTTATTCGTTTGCGACAGTCTGCCCACAGGGTACAATCCTTAGGATGATTCGGCACAAAGGCGGGTGTCCATGGCATTTGACTCTCATGATTCTTCTCTCTCTTTCCCAGCGCGGTTGATCATATTGCTGCTGATCTTGTTTCTCGGCTGGGCGCTGCGAACTCACGCGCTAGAAACGCGCAGCCTATGGGAAGATGAGGGCTGGACGATGCTGCTCAGCAAAGGTCCCGGCCTCGGCGCGGTCACCCGCACGCTAGCCGCTGACCAACATCCCCCGCTGTATTTTGTGCTGTTCCGGCTGTGGCGAAATATGACCGGCGATACGGAGTTCGCCGGGCGTTATTTCGGCGTGTTGATCGGCATGATAGCCACTGCCGGAATGGTTCCGTTAGGGCGCATGATGTTCGGCCAACGCGCAGGAATATTAGCCGCGTTGGTGATGGCGCTCGCCGATCTGCCTATCGATCTCTCACAAGAGATCCGCCATTACCAACTGCTGTTGGCGGGGATCATCTGGTGCAGTCTGTTTTATATACGGTGGTGGCGCACGCCTTCGCGCTTCAACCGGATCGGTTATGTGCTGGCGGGAATCGCGCTGCTTTATACGCATTATTTGGGCGGATTCATCCTGCTGGCCCAAGCGATTCACATGCTGCTGACGGTGCGTCCCCGGCGGCGGCTGGTCGAGGCGATCCTGCTGCTGGGCGCGATTGGGCTGGGCTTTTTGCCCTGGCTGCCAGTGGTAATCGACCAAAACAGCGTGCGCTGGGACAACCCGCTCTATTATCAAAATTCGCTGCCCAACAGTCTTGATACCTACCACGCGGTACGCACGGCGCTGTTCGGCAAATATTTCGCGCTGATGGGCGGCCTGGCCCTGTGGGGACTGGTCTATTGGACCTATCGAGAGGATGACCCGGTAAGCAGGAGGCGCACCCTACACGCCCATCTGCGCGCGCGCTGGCCGATGTTATATCTGGTCGTGTGGATCGGGCTGATGGTTGGTTTGACCGTCTGGATCAATGACCGCCGCCAGTTTTTGACGGTGCGCAATTTTGTGTTGATCACTCCCCCGCTGGCACTGTTGATCGGGCGCGGGCTGTCAAATCTGCCTGGGGCGGCGCGCTGGTTTATGGTGAGCCTGGTTATCGTTATGAGCCTGACCACCATCGACTCACGGCGGCACTACCCCGACTGGCGCGCCGTGACTCAAAACGTTACCCGCTACCATCTGGACAGTGAGCCGGTGTTGATGGATATTTGGGTGGGCGATTTTCCGGCGCGTTATTATATTGATCGGCAAATGGGCGCGACCACACCGCGTGTCTCGCTGCGCGAATGGCGCGATCAGTACCAGACCCTATTTTTACCCACCTTGCTTGACTATTTGCAGCGGCAAGATGCTTTCTGGCTGATCTATTGGGGTGATAAACCAATGGATGAATATGGGAGCCTGATCGATCAGTCAGGCTTTCAGCGCACCGCCGCGCTGCACGTCGATCACTTGGGAACGCCGCTCTACAGCTACCGCTACGATAAAATCACTGGGGAACCCACAGCGACATTTGCGGAGATGTTCGCCCTGCAAAAGTTTAGTGCCGCCGATCAGGTCCGCGCAGGTCAAAACCTGACCGTATCGCTGTGGTGGACCGCGCTCCAGACCCCGCCGCTGGATTACAGCGTTTCTGTTTTTTTGCTGGATCAAAACGGCGCGCTGGCGGCTCAGCATGATGGTCCCCCGCTGGCAGGGACATCCCCAACCAGCACATGGCAGCCCGGTGCATTAAAATATGATATTCACACGCTGGCGCTGGGGCCCACCCTGCCACCCGGAACGTATCAGTTGGGCGTAAAATTATACTGGTACGGCGATCAACTGCCGCTGACAGTCAAAACACCCACCCAAGCTGCCGGAGAATATGCTATTTTGGGAAGTATTGAGCTGCGCTGAAAAAAATAAAAGGACCGCGGGAGCGGTCCTTACATTTGAGTTAGACGGGGTGGGGAAGAGATGCTCTAGGGTAAGCGGGATTTGGGCCGGGAGCATATCCAACTCAAATGTAACCGTATTATAACCATCTGGATGTTACAACCCGCGTTACGAAGTAAGAAATCATGACAATTTATTTACATTTGTTTGTGTTTAAATTAATTTAATAAACTTGTTATACCGAAGGATGTATCAGGTGCCCAAAGCCACTTGAATCCGCTCTAACAGCAGGCGGGGCGAAAAAGGTTTAATGATATAATCATCGGCCCCGGCGCGCAGACCGGCCTCAACATCCTCTTGCTGCCCCCGCGCAGAAATCAGGATCACCGGCGGGGCCTGATCGTTTAGAGCAGCCTTGACGCGGCGGCAAATATCCAGCCCATCACGCCCTGGCAGCATAATATCGAGCAGCAGCAGGTCCGGTTTTTCTTTGAGAGCCAGTTGTAAAGCCTGCTCTCCATCCCCCGTACCAATCACAGTATAACCGGCTGTTTCTAGCTTACGTTGGATGAGTAACAGGATGTGTAGTTCGTCTTCAGCGACCAAAATACGAGTCATAACACGATCTCTCAAGAGTGTGGTGAATGAACTGGTTTTATCCGTTCAAAAGCGTTTGACATTCCGGGCAAATTTTCATCTGCCGGATTAACTCAAAATGTTCAGTGTCAAAACAGTACCCATTGCCCGGAACCGTCACAATATAACGCGGGTGCTGAGCGTCAGGCTCGATTTTGCGGCGCAACCGGTGGAGATGTACGCGCAGCGTCTCTCCATTGACGAACTGCCCCGGCCAGGCCCGCGCCATCAGGGTTTCGGCAGCGACCATGCGCCCTGCATGGCGGATCAAAACGTGCAGCAGCGAAGCCTCAGTTGGCGTGAGTTTGATCGATTCTCCACTGACTAACAGGCTGCCGTTGCCAAAATCAATCGAAAGCCAATCATCGACCCGCACCACTGGCGGCAGGGCATAATAATAATTAGGAATACGACTCAAAACACGGCGGGCACGCGCTACTAATTCGCGCACATTGAAGGGTTTGAGAACATAATCATCGGCATATGATTCTAACCCTTCGATAACGACATGTTCATCTTTTTGATTCGTCACAATGATAATCGGTAAGTCGCCTAATTCTTGTAGATGACGAATCAGAGCGAAACCATCCATCGAAGGTAACCCCAGGTCGACCAGGGCCAGATGCGGCAGTCCATAGCGCGTCACATGGCGCAGCAGCGGACGTGCATCATTGAATCCAGTTACTTCGTACCCTTCTTCTCGGAAAGTTTCACAGATCAATTCCAATATTTCTGGATCGTCTTCAACGACGGCCAGTCGTTTCTGTTCATTCATTGCCATTTCACACGCTGCCTTTCCCCGGTTGACAGCAAAACGATTACCCTGACCCAAATTTGCACGGCCCCCTTTAGCCATGCTATGATTGCCGCCCTAGTTCCATACGTCGGATTTGTTATCAGTGTAGCATATTCTACTCAAAAGCCAATATGCGCAATATCTATATCAGGCGCATCGCCCGACATCACCGCCGCCGTCGCCGTCAGCAGCGTTTTTCAGCGCCACGCCTGCTCCGATGGTCGGTGACTGTCTCCGCCACCCTGCTGGTTTTGCTGCTAGTGATGGTATTGTTAGCCTCTGGAACTTTTGCCCTGGTCTATAACCACTATGCCAGGGAACTCCCCCCACCCCAAGACATCAACGCCGCCGAAGATGAAGCATTTTTGACGACGGTCCTCTATGATCGCACCGGGCAAACGGTCATCTACGAAGTGATCGATCCTGCCGAGGGTGATCGGCGGTGGATCAGCATTGACGATCTGCCACAGTATTTTTTGGATGCTACCGTTGCCATCGAAGACGCGAGTTTTTATCGTAATCCGGGCTTTGATCTGCGCGGGATGACGCGCGCGCTGTGGTACAACATTACCGGCGGCCAACTGCAAGGGGGCAGCACTATCACCCAGCAGTTAGCGCGTAATGTTCTGCTCAACGCCGACGAACGCCGCGAAGTCAGCCTGGATCGTAAGATCAAAGAAGTGATTCTGGCGACAGAAATATCCCGCCTATACAGCAAGAGCCAGATATTAGAGTGGTATATCAATACGAACTTTTACGGCGGGTGGGCCTATGGTATCGAGGCCGCCGCCCAACAGTATTTCAGCAAACCGGCGCGTGATCTCACCCTCGCTGAAGCGGCAATGTTGGCAGCTATCCCACAATATCCGCTGCAAAACCCGATGGACAGCCCCGACGCGGCTAAACTGCGCCAGGGGTTAGTACTTGAGGCAATGGTCGAAGAGGGTTACCTTGCTCAGTCCGTAGCCGAAGCCGCCCTGAATGAAACGCTGGCGGTGCGCCCCTTTACCGATCGTTATGACATCACCGCGCCGCATTTTTCGCTGTATGCCCGCGCCGAAACCGAGGCCATTCTCAACGATCTGGGGTTAGATGGTCCTCGCCTGGTCACACGCGGCGGGCTGCGTATTTATACGTCGCTTGACGTGGACTTGCAGTTACAGGCCGAATGTGTCGCCCGCAGCCAGGTGACGCGGCTGGACGGGATGGACCCGGTAGTCACGATGAACACCACCGCCGGAACACCCTGCATCGCTGCCAGTTATCTGCCCCCTGTTTCGACAGATATGATCGGAGTAGAGCGCGAGGTGACTAACGCTGCTGCCGTCGTACTGCGCGCCGAAACCGGCGAGATTCTGGCGATGGTCGGCAGTATCGACTTTTGGAACGAGGGTATTCAAGGCAATTATAACGCGGTCCTGGCGCAGCGTCAGCCCGCCTCGGCCTTCAAGCCGTTTGTGTATACCGCCGCCTTTTTGCAGGGCGCGATGCCGGGTTATCCCAACGGGATCACGGCGGCGACGATGACCTATGATGTGCCGTTGGAATTCGACAATGGCGGACAGCCCTATATCCCGGTGAATATTGACCGCCAGTATCATGGGCCGATGACGGTACGTGAAGCTCTCGCAAACTCCTATAATGTGCCGCCGGTCCAACTGGTCAATCTGATCGGGATCGGGCCGGTCGTGCGAACAGCGCACCGCCTGGGTATCAACTCCTTAAATCAGGTGGATCGTTATGGCCTGTCCCTGGCATTAGGCAGCGGCGAAGTTTCCCTGCTCGACATGACCTATGCTTATAACGTCTTTAACACCAACGGCTATATGATCGGGATGCCCGTTCATGAGGGCGAAGGTACGCCGGGCTTCCGCACCTTGAATCCGGTGGCTGTGCTGCGTATCGAAGACGCGGATGGTAAGGTCTTGTGGCAGTATGGCGAAGAAACCAATACCTTCCAGCGCCGCCTGATTTTGGAACCGGCCTTAGCTTATATTATGACCGATATGCTGGCCGATGATGCCTCCCGC
>JACRBK010000357.1 GCA_016234525.1 Chloroflexota bacterium | reverse complement strand
GGAGTGGAACGACTGGATCGCGGATGATCAGAAACGTTGGAAACAGTTTACACTGACCAACGATGAAGCATGGCGTAACCACGAAAAACAACTGGATCAACTGCGCCAGGGCATCAATCAGATCCAATCGTCGCTCGACCCGGTGAAAAGCAGCGTAGATCGTATCTGGCAGTTAGAGCGCGCCAGAGCGCAGCTTTATCGGGATCGTTATCAAGCTCTGCTGTTGCAATATGATCAGGTCGAACAACATGCCGTCGCAGCCGTCAGTGCCAGCAGCAACGGCGCCGAATAAAATCTCGGTCAGCAGGTGATTTGCGCGGGGTGAGGAATAATCACCCCGCTTTTAGTTTCAGGCGTCTTTGACAGTCTCGCGGCGGATTTGTGCGCCCAGGCCGCGCAGTTTTTCTTCTACGCGCTCATAACCCCGATCAATCTGTCCGATATTGCGGATCGTTGTGGTTCCTCGCGCCCCCAACGCAGCCAGCAACAACGACATCCCGGCGCGAATGTCAGGGCTGGTGATATTCGGCACGCCGCGCAGCACGGTAGGACCATGCACCACAGCCCGGTGCGGATCACACAAGATGATACGGGCACCCATCCCCACCAGTTTATCCGTAAAGAAAAAACGGCTGTTGTACATCCACTCATGAAACAACACCGTCCCCGCCGATTGGGTCGCCACCGTCACGGCAATACTCATCAAGTCAGAAGGAAAGGCGGGCCAGGGCTGCGCTTTGATCTCAGGAATCCGGCTGCCCAGGTCGCGCTCAATGACCAGCGACTGACCACGCGACACAATCACGTCACCTCCCTCGACCTGCCAGATCACGCCCAGTTTGCGAAAAACCAGCGCCGCCATATCGAGATACTGCGGATCGGCCTGCCGGATGCGGATATCGCCGCCCGTCATAACAGCCGCCCCCACGAAACTGATCACTTCCATATAATCAGCTTCTACCCGAAATTCGCCGCCATGCAGTCGCTTGACGCCTTGAATAGTCAGGCAGTTGGTGCCGATTCCCTCTATCTGCGCGCCCATGTTGTTCAGCATGTTACACAGGTTTTGAATGTGCGGCTCCGAAGCGGCGTTATGAATCACGGTGGTGCCTTTTGCCAGGGAAGCCGCCATAAGGGCGTTTTCAGTAGCGGTGACGCTGGCCTCATCTAGCAAAATATTCGCGCCCGTCAACCCGCTTCCAGCGTCCATCTTAAAGATGCTGCCCGTTTCGATTTGCGCGCCGAGTTTAGTCAGCGCGATCAGGTGGGTATCCAACCGCCGCCGCCCGATCACATCACCGCCGGGCGGCACAAGTTCCAACTTTCCAGCGCGGGCCAACATCGGCCCGGCAAAGACAATCGAGGCGCGGGTACGCTGGCATAATTCACGGTCCAGCACATGATTATTAATCTCGCGGGCATGAACTCGCACCCGGTGGTCATCCAACATTTCAACTTCGGCCCCAATATTGCGCAGAATATCGATGGTCACCCGCACATCAACAATATCGGGAACGTTATGCAAAATCACCGGTTCATCGGTGAGCAGGCACGCAGGCAGCATCTTGGTCGCGGCATTTTTGTTGCCGCCGACCGTTACTTCTCCCTGAAGCCGGTGGTTGCCTTCAATGACAAATTGTTCTGGCATGATGATTAGTCTCCAAAATGTTTTAAGTTCCCCAAAGCACTTGTACCGGGTCGCCCATTGAAACACTGAGCGCACGTGCGGCATGGCCCTGGTTCACGCCAATTTCAAGCTGGCCGGAACTGCCTACTAACGCCGTCAGATCGCCCGGTGGAACCGCGCCATAGGTTAGATTAAGCTTATCGAGGGTATAAGTTCCAATCGTGATCTTACAGGATAAGCGGGGTATTGCAGACAGGCTCTCCCGGTTTAACCCGAAAATTGGCTCCAACCTCAGGGAATCTCCAGTCGTCCAGGTCAAGCGCCCAATGCTGGTGATGATATTGCCAAAATGATCAATGTGCAGCACTTCACCGCGAATAGAAGAAGGCAAAACTTCCATGACCGGGTCATTCAGTGTAACAAGGGAAAGCTGTGCCGGGCCGAGTTCAGAGATCGGCACGCCTTTCGCTAAATGGGCTGCCGCAGGGCCAAATATATCACGCCCGTGAAACGTCTGGCTGAGCGTCGGCAGCCGGTACGCCGGATTTTGCAGCGTAACCACCTGTTTGACGTGCACCTGCCGCAGCACATAACTCAAGACGCCGTTATCGGGGGCCACATAAAATCCATGTTCGGTTTCGACAGCTGCCGGTTCGCGGGTTGTTCCTACCCCCGGATCAACCACGATCAGAAAGATAGTATCTGCCGGAAAATAACGAAATGCCGTAAGCAGCACATAGGCCGCCTGACGAATATTCTGAGGTTCTATCGCGTGGGTCAAATCGACCAGGTGCGCCGCCGGGCAGATCGACAGCATAACACCTTTCATGGTTCCCACATAGGCATCTGTCAGCCCAAAATCGGTGAGTAAAACGATGATTGGATTCTCGTTCATGACGCGGATTGTACCAGCGAAATGGCAGCAAGCAACTTGCCATTCTTTGCCCAAACAGCAGGTCTGGGGTATAATTCTGAGCGAAAACTAGCCGAAATTTCGATAGGTGTTTATAATCTACCATTAGACGAACATTCGTTCCGCTACCCCAATTTTAACCGGGTAAACCACATTTCGACGGCTAGTTGAGCCTCTGGGAAATGACAAAGTGCGCAGGCAATCATACGATAACCGTCAGGAGTACCGGACTGGGTTACGGCAGGTTGTGTGCCTTGTGGAATGTAAACGGGTGGCAGTAGGGATAGTTACTCAGGAGAATTTTCTGTGGCTGACCAAATAAGCAGACAAACCGAAGAAGATATTCGCCTGCTACGGGGTCTGGAAGCGGTGCGTTTGCGTCCAGGGATGTATGTTGGCGGCACGGATATCCGCGCGCTGCATCACATGATTTATGAGGTCGTTGACAACTCGATTGACGAGGCGCTGGCCGGACGTTGCAGTTATATCGAAGTCGTTCTGCAAGAGAATGGCGCGATAGCCGTCAATGATGATGGGGGTGGTATCCCGGTCGGGATGCATAAAGACACCGGGACTTCTACGTTGGAAGTCGTGATGACCAATCTCCACGCCGGGGGAAAATTCTCGTCGTCAGCATACAAAGTCTCTGGTGGTCTGCACGGGGTCGGCATTTCGGCGGTTAATGCGCTGTCGGAACAGATGGTCACCGAAGTACGGCGCGATGGGCGGGTCTATACCCAGGAATACCGGCGGGGTGTGCCTCAAACGCAGGTCGAGATGGTGCGCGAGATGGGGCCGGAAGAATTTACCGGCACAAAACATCTTTTTATGCCTGATTTCTCCATCATGGAGCGGAATGAATACAGCTTTAGCACCCTGGCGCAGCGGTTCCGAGAAATGGCCTTCGTCACACGCGGAGTAACCATTTACCTGCGCGATGAACGAGTGAAACCGTTCCCCCGCGAAATGACGTTCTATTTTGAAGGTGGGCTGCGTTCATTCGTGCGGTATCTCAATCGTAACCGTCCCTGGCTGCACGATCCGGTTTCGGTTGAGCGTGAGATATTGGTAGAGTTTGAAGATAACGGCAGCGGGAGCACCTCGTTCACCGTTGGGGTTGAGGTTGCCTTCCAGTTTACCGACTCTTCGACCACGACTGAGCTTTATTTCGCCAATACAATCCACACCCCAGACGGCGGCAGTCACCAGGCGGGTTTCCGTGCCGCCTTGACGCGCACGATCAATCTGTATGCGCGCAAAGTTGGGATGCTCAAAGAAAAAGATGCGAACTTTTCGAGCAACGATACGCTTGAGGGGTTAACGGTCATCGTCAGTGTGAAACACCCCAACCCTCAGTTTGAAAGCCAGACCAAAGTCAAACTGATGAATCCTGAAGTGCAGGGAGTGGTATCGCAGGCCACATCGGATGCTTTCATGGAGTTTTTGGAAGTCAACCCGCGTGATGCCAAGCGTATTATCGATCAATGTATGACTTCCATGCGCGCGCGCGATGCAGCTAAAAAAGCGCGCGATCTGGTCCGCCGAGGCGCCAACCTGCTCGAAAACACCACCCTTCCCGGTAAGTTGGCTGATTGCTCAGAACAAGAACCTGCCAAATGCGAACTGTATATCGTGGAAGGCGATTCGGCTGGCGGGAGCGCAAAACAGGGGCGTGATCGTCATTTCCAGGCGATTTTGCCTCTGCGTGGCAAGATTCTTAATACCGAACGCGCGCGGCTGAACAAAATCCTGGATAACAACGAAGTGAAAGCATTGATCTCTGCGTTAGGGGTTGGGATCGGCGATGACTTCAATCTGGATGGCCTGCGGTATGGGCGAGTCATCATTATGACGGA
Organism: Chloroflexota bacterium; assembly: GCA_016234525.1. GTDB lineage: Bacteria > Chloroflexota > Anaerolineae > Aggregatilineales > Aggregatilineaceae > JACRBK01. Next base: position 5,880 of record JACRBK010000357.1, on the reverse strand, counting down.
TGCGGATGTCGATGGCGCGCATATCCGCACGCTCTTATTGACCTTCTTCTTCCGATACATGACACCGCTGATCACGAACAGCCATTTGTATATCGCACAGCCGCCGCTGTATCTGGTGAGCAGTGGCAAAGAAAAACACTACGCCTATACCGAAAGTGATCGGGATGTGATTATCAATGCGCTCAAGAACCCGGACAAGGCAAACATCCAGCGTTATAAGGGCTTGGGCGAAATGAACCCGGATCAACTGTGGGAAACCACCATGGACCCCGCTCACCGCACCTTGCTATTAGTTACCATTGAGGATGCCGCCGAGGCCGACCGGGTGTTTGATATGCTGATGGGCAGCAGCGTCCCTCCACGCCGCCGCTTTATCACCACTCACGCGAAAAAAGCAACACTCGACGTATAAACCTGAAACTCCCTAAAACTAACGGGCCTGCGATGAACAGGCCCGTTGTTTTTAGTAAAGCTGTACCAGACTGTTCTCAGCCAGGATCATCCGATGAGCGGTAGGTTTGCCATTGGACCGAATCACACTCACATTATCGGCAATCAAGCTCGCGTCAATGCGCCCCTGGATATGTTTGATTGTACAGCCATTCATGATGATGCTGTGTTCGATTTCGCTGCCTTCAATGACTACATCATTTCCAATCGAAGTATAGGGGCCGATATACGACGACTGAATCGTCACATTGTCCCCAATAATCACCGGACCGCGAACGGTGCTGTCTATAATGCGAGTGTTTTGACCTAAAACCACACGATGCGATACGTCTGACTTACCCTGAATAACCTCGTCATCCTTCACAGCCGGGAGATAAGGCATTTCCTCCAAAACAAGCTGGTTTGCCAGAATGATCGAGGTCGCGTTTCCAGCGTCGATCCACCATCCTTTAACGATATGCGGGATCACAGGATGGCCCTGTTCCAGCAGATATTGGATCGCGTCAGTAATTTCTAACTCATTGCGCCACGATGGTTTGATATGCTCAATTGCGTCAAAAATGGCGGGCTGAAAAACATAGACCCCTGCAATGGCAAGATTCGACGGCGGGTCTTTAGGTTTTTCTATAAGTTGTTTAATTTTGTCGCCCTCTAAGACAGCAATTCCAAACGCCGTGGGATTAGCCACTTCGGTCAGTGCCAGTACAGCCCCGGCATTGGTGTCTTGAAAGCGTGTGTAAATTCCCCGCATCCGATCCTGAAAAATGTTATCGCCCAGGTAAACGATAAACGGTTCATCCCCAATAAAGGGTTGGCTGAGTTTCACTGCATGTGCTAAGCCGCGTGGATCTTCTTGAGCGATATAACTCAACGGAACCCCCACTGTTTCCAGGCCATCCCCCAACTGGGTACGGATCGGAGAATCGAGGTTGTTTACCACCAATCCGATTTCAGTCGCGCCCATACCCCGAAGTGTCTCTATCGCATATTTAACCAGGGCCTTATTCGCCACCGGCATCAGTGGTTTAGGCATGGTCAGTGTCACGGGATAAAGACGTGTTCCCTTTCCGGCACACAAAATAATTGCCTTCATACTTTTAGTTGCCTGCCTTTTTGAATAGAGTCAGCCATTGGTCAGCCAGAGTACGGCGTTTGTCAGTGCGGGGCCAAAGCTGCAAAACAAATTCCATATCACGCTGGGCCTGATCGGACTGCCCGGCCTGATAGAGTGCCACCGCACGATAGAAATAGATCTCGGCCCGATCTGGGGCGATATGCTGTGCACGCGAGAACAGGTTGATCGCCTGATCATATTCATTCTCGCGAAAAGCGCGCATCCCCCGGCCATAGTGAGCCAACCATTGAGCCGGATCAAGATTCAGCCCATAAGCAAAATTCTCTTCGGCTTCGTCAGGCGATCCGTTTTGCAGCAAGATCATGCCCCGCGCGATATAATATTCAGCCCGCTGGGGGTGGTGTTCAATCGCGGCATCGAGATCCGCAAGCGCCAGATCCGATTTGTCTTTAGTGTAGTGGTATAGGCCGCGTTCGTAGTACCTGTCGGCCATGCTAAGACGTCTGCCGCTTGCCACCAGGCGTTTAAACCAGGTGCGTCGGTTCATTTTTTGTATCCTTGTAGAAAAGCGGCCCTTTTTTATTTTAACATACACTGGTTTGGCAATGAACACTGAGTCGAAAAATCCAAAAGCTTGTCTGATAAGGAAGAGTTTGAGTATACTTGAAACAAAGTTCACTTCGGGCGAGGGTTATTATAGTGGCTAAGTGCGTACATTGTGGTCACGAAAATCCAGATACGGAGATCATCTGCACTCACTGTGGAATGCTGATGACCATTAAACCAGACGGAGAACTGCCCGAAAACGGCACTCCCAAAGAAGGTGTAACACGCCGTCTGGATAACGCTTCTGACGCTGCCGCCGTTCCGCGTTGGGGAACAGCCCGGTTAGGAACAGAACGCAAACTGCTGCTGCATGTGCGCGGGCAAGATCATCCATTGGTCGTGAATCTTACCGACAAACTGATCTTGGGGCGCTTCAACGATGAAACCAATGAAACCCCTGAAGTTAACCTCGAACCCTATGATGCTCAGACTCTAGGCGTGTCCCGTCGCCATGCGGCGATTGTCGTAGAGGACGACGGCCTCAAAGTGATGGACCTGGGCAGCCAGAACGCCACCTACATCAACGGGCAGAAGCTCTTTGCACAACAATCGCGGATTCTGCGCGACGGCGACGAACTCCGCCTGGGCAACCTGGTCATCAGGATCAACTTTGCCTGAGCCAGTCTACGATTTGAGGTCAATCGTTTTTTCAACCTAATTTATGTTTCGCGCCTGGAAAACACCCCAGGCGTTTGTTAAAGGATTTGGAGCATGGCAGGAAACAAGGACTTCAGCCCGGCGTTTGCTGATGACCAGTGGACACTGGTTGAACGTCATTTCGAGAAAGAACATAACCGCATTTGGGAAACCCTGTGCAGTGTGGGGAATGGTTATCTTGGAATGCGCGGAAGTTTTGAAGAAGGGCTGGATGGTTATTCAACCGGCGGAACATTTATCAACGGGTATTATGAAAACTCACCGTATCGCTACCCTGAGGGTTTTCCGGGATACGCTGAAAACAACCAGACCATTCTTAATTTAGCCGATACCAGAGCGATCCGGCTGGTCTTTGATGATGGTGAAGTTTATCAGGGATTAGCGGCAAACAAGGCCATTGTGAGTGATTACTCGCGCCGGTTGGAATTGCAGACCGGTCTGCTGACACGCGAATTAACATGGCAGTCGCCCACTGGGAAAAAAATTCATCTCAAATTCGAGCGTTTGGTTTCTTTTGATCTCCCCCATGTGGCGGCGGTTCGTTTGACGATTACGCCTCAATCGGACTGCGGCGCTCATCTCACCATCGCCTCACTAATCGACTACCAAATCCGGCGTGAGACGTCGCATCAGCACGATCCACGCAACGCAGCAGCCCTGGAAAACGAGCTAGTGATCGAAGGCCAGGAAGTTTTTCCCGAGGGGGGGGCGCTTCTCTTTCAACGCACCCATCATTCGCAGATCACAGCGGCGTGTGGGCTGCGTGACCGGCTGCCCAATCATCCCGAAACTAGCAAGGTTCCAGTAGATGACCGACAGGAAGCAGTGATTGGCACTTATTACACCGTCCCGCTGAAGATCGATCAACCGATCATTCTAGAAAAATATATGGTGTACTGCACCTCGCTTGACGTGCGCCCGGACAATCTGCGCCATAAAGTACTGGATGAACTAAGAGCGGCTTACACGTCAGGGTTTGCCGAGTTATGCACTGCCCAAAGCAGAATCTTGCGCACCTTTTGGGACCACGCGAACATTACGCTGGATGGGGACGACTGGACGCAGGGAGCGATCCGTTTTAATATGTTTCACCTGCTGCAATCGGCAGGCCGAAATGGGCAAACCGGCATTCCCGCAAAGGGATTAACCAGCCAGGGTTATGACGGGCATTATTTTTGGGATACAGAATCCTATATGCTGCCCTTTTTTCTGCACACCGATCCGCAGATTGCCCGCAAGCTGCTCGAATATCGCTTCAATACGCTGGATCATGCGCGCCGCCGCGCCCGTGATTTGTCACATCCCAAAGGGGCGCTGTTCGCCTGGCGCACGATCAACGGCGAAGAATGTTCGGCCAATTATCCCACCGGCACGGCTCAATATCATATCAACGCGGATATTGCATTTGCGGTCAAACGTTATTTCGATGTGACCGGGGATAAAGTTTTTATGTTGGACTATGGCGCTGAAATTCTGTTTGAAACAGCACGGCTGTGGTTTGACCTGGGCGACTTTATTCCTACGCGGGGCAATCGTTTTTGCCTGCACAGCATCACCGGACCGGACGAATATACCACGTTGGTCGATAACAACACCTACACTAACCTGATGGCGCGTGAGAATCTGATGTTTGCCGCGCAGATCGCCCGCTGGATGCAAACCGAACATCTCGAACGTTATGAGCAGATCAAAAACAAAAAAGAGGTTGCGCTAGAAGCTCATGAACCCGCCGATTGGCAAGAAGCGGCTGATAAAATGTACATCCCAGAACCGGTAAATGTCGGTTCAGAGGATGCTCCTCACCCGGTATTGCCGCAAGATGACCTGTTTCTTTACAAACCGCTCTGGAACCGGGCGGCAGATAACATTCCGCTGCCACTGCTGCTCAAGCATCACCCGCTGGTGTATAACCGCTATCAGGTCTGCAAACAGGCCGATTTGATTCTGGCTGAGTTTATGCTAGGACATCTGCCGATCTTTTCACGCGAGCAAAAAGAACGCGATTTTAACTACTATGAAGCGGTGACTACGCATGACTCTTCGTTGTCACGCTGCATTTTTAGCATCGCCGCCGCTCAACTGGCCGATCCGGCTGATCCTAATGACCCCTATCTCAACAAGGCGTTAGCGTTCTATCGCGCTTCTGCGACCATTGACCTGGATAACCACCGCAACGAAACACGCAACGGCATTCACGCGGCCAATATGGGCGGATCGTGGATGGGCATCGTTTTTGGTTTTGCCCAAATGCGCACTCACGATGGCCTGTCTTTTTGCCCGCTCCTCCCCCCAGGGTGGACGGCGTATGCTTTCCAGGTGTACTATCAGGAGCGGCGAGTTCAGGTTCAGATTGGCCCAGGACGTGACAGCAGCGGGTATCCGATTTGTACCTTTACGCTGACGGAGAACAAACCCAACCAACCGCCGTTAGTCATAAGAGTGTGCGAGAAAACGATCCAGTTGGCTGTGCTGAACGAATCGGTCACCATTCGCCGATAACGCTCAAAACACAAACCGGGCTGTGTGGCCCGGTTTGTATTAACAACACGATCTTTTGAATCGACTATCTCTCTTCATCCACTTGTGTTTTTACCAGATGGACTTCTAGCGCGCTGGCGATAACAATCGCGATAGTGCGCGCGAAGTTTTCGGCAGATTCGTAGGCTTCCTGGTCAGCCTGATGCTGACGCAGATACTCAATTCCTTCTTTCGTGTTGACGGAAAATTTATCGCTGACGGTGGCGCGCTTGCGTGATAATTCACTGCTGGTGGCATGGTTCGTTTGAGCTAACAACAGCGATTCATCAGGCAGGGTGAGATAAACACCCCAGCTATAGGTTGTATACGTGACTTCGGTCATCAGGTCTTTTTCGGCTTTTTCACGCACATGCTGCTGGCTGATAACAGAACGAAGTTCGACATTACGCACATCACGCACAGGGATCACGCGCGCCTGTTGGCCGCCTAAAAATGTGCCTAACAGCCCGGTGGGTGGAATCAGGCGAATCATGCCCTGTTCAGAATCAACCACACACTGGTTGAAGGAAGGAGCCACGCCGCCCGATTTGGATGAGGTCACATCCTTTGACAGG
>JACRBK010000365.1 GCA_016234525.1 Chloroflexota bacterium | reverse complement strand
GGTTGGGGTGAGGCTAATACAGGCGAAAACGGCGGGGAATAGGGGTAAATGCGCCGCCCAGCCGATCCCCGACTCCGCTCTTGCTGAAAGCTGACCGCTGCTCATTATGCCTGAACCGGATTTTTTGTTATCATACGCTGAAAAATGTCTGACGTTGGCGATCCGAACCCGCTGTATTGGGAATCAACCTATGAGATCGTGCTCGGTTTGATGGAACACCATCCTGAGGTGGATCTGGATACACTCGGATTGCGGCAGTTGTTCGCATGGATTATTGTCCTGCCGGGATTCGCCGATGATCCAGCGATGGCTCACGACGAGTTTTTGATCGAGATTCTGCGAGTCTGGTATGAGGAAAAGAGCGAAATCTCATGACCGAAAGTAATTTTTTGAGAGAACTTCATGATCCCGATGTTCCCGTGCCGGAGGGGATGCAGTCTTCGGTAGCGGTAACGAATCTGCGCAAGCTGGCGGATACGGTGTACAACTGGGGCCGCCGTAATTCGATCTGGCCGATGGCGTTTGGTCTGGCTTGCTGCGCGATTGAGATGATCGCCACCGCCAGCAGCCGGTTTGACCAGGCGCGTTTCGGTATGGAAGTGCTGCGCGCCAGCCCGCGCCAGGCGGATTTGATGTTAGTCAGCGGCACTGTTACTAAAAAGATGGTCGTGCCGATTGTGCGCCTGTATAACCAGATGTCCGAGCCAAAATATGTCTTGGCGATGGGCGCCTGTGCCATTGGCGGCGGGCCATTTAAAGAAGGTTATAACGTGGTCAGCGGCGTGGATAAATATATCCCCGTCGATGTGTACGTCCCCGGCTGTCCGCCCACACCGCAAGCGCTGCTGTGGGGGCTGATCAAACTCCAAGAGAAAATTGACAAACAATCGTTGGGCAATGCCAACAGCACTCCCTGGTATGGGCGCGGCCCCAGCGACGAAGTCCCGGTCCCGGTGCTTGGCCCGGATATTGTTGATCCTCGTCAGGCCCATTTGCTGCGCCGCGAAGCCGAAGCCGTGCAGGCGCAGATGGTTCAGGCGGAAGGAGAAGAAAACTGATGGCCGACCAGTCCCCAGCGGTTGAGACAGTGAACCCGGTAGACGACGCGATCAACCACCTGATCGAGAAGTTTGGCGCGGCGGTGCAGCGCGATACCCGCGACGGTTACAGCGGCGTGATCGTGGACCCGGCGCAGTTGGTGCGCGTGGGACGTTATGTGCGCGACACGCTGAACTATGAATATCTCGCCAACGCCGCTGCCGTAGATTATTTGGGCAAGGGCGATCACCTGGAAATGGTGTATCACACCTACCGCGTCAGCGGCGGGCCAGCGCTGGTGCTCAAAGCGCAAACCCCGCGCGAGGATGCCGTACTGCCGAGTCTGGTCCCGGTATGGCCCGGCGCGAATTTCCAGGAGCGCGAGGCGTGGGATCTGATGGGCATCCGTTTCGACGGGCACCCCAACCTCAAGCGCATTTTGATGTGGGAAGGCTTCGCCGGTCATCCCCTACGCAAAGATTGGAAAGAAGCTTATTACGAGCAGGATCAAAAACCTTTTGACAGCCGGTGGCCGGGCGGGCAGGTGTCGCGCTCGGAAGAACACAATGCATACGGCAAAAACGTAAAATATCCCGATGGTTTTACGCTGGACGATTATGAATCCCTGGCGGAAAAAGCGATCTATGACACTATGCCGCTGGGAGTCGATGTGAGCGCCGACATCTCGACGGATCGTGTCGTCGTCAGCCTTGGCCCGCAGCATCCCAGCACGCACGGCGTATTCCGTATGGTGGCAGCGATAGAGGGCGAGACAATTCGCGGCTTAGAGCCGGTGATGGGTTATCTTCACCGCAACCACGAGAAAATTGGTGAGCGGAATACCTTCTTACAAAACATGCCCTTCACCGACCGGCTCGACTATTTTTGCAGCCTGTCGAATAACCTGGGGTATGCGCTGGGCGTCGAACAATTGATGGCGCATGGCGCACGCTGGGAGGCACCCTCCCGCCGCGCCGAAGCGATCCGCGTGTTGATGGTCGAACTGACCCGTATTTTGAATCACCTCGTCGCTATTGGCTTTATGCTGAACGACCTCGGCGCGTATTTCACCCCGTTGATGTACGCCATCATCGAACGCGAATTGATCCTCGATTTCTTCGAGGCCGTGACCGGCAGCCGCATGATGTGTAACTATATGCGCTTTGGCGGTGTGGCAGCCGATCTGCCCGCCAGCCTGCGCAGCACCGCGAATCAGGTCAATGATCGCGTGCGCGAGTTCGACACCATGCAGTATTTGCGCGAATTGATCCACGACCGCCTGCCGCGCGCCGTCGATCAGACTGACCAACTGCTGACGACCAACGAGATCGTGACCAGCCGCTGCATCGATGTGGGTATTCTGAGCAAAGAAGATGCCATCGCTTACAGCGCCGCCGGGCCGGTGCTGCGCGCCAGCGGCGTCCCATACGACATCCGCCGCGCCGAACCCTACAGCCTCTATCCTGAACTGGAATTTGACGTCGCGGTGCGTTATCACGGCGATATTTATGATCGTTACCTGATCCGTCTGGACGAAATGCGCCAGAGTCTGCGCATTCTCAAACAGATTTTGCCCATCCTTGAAGAAACTAAAGGCCAGTCGTTTTTCTCTGGGCGCGGCGGCATCTACAGCCCGCGCGTCCCTGCCGGAGAATCGTATGGCCGGGCGGAGAATCCGAAGGGCGAGTTAGGCTATTATATCGTCTCTGACGGTGGGCAGAATCCCTGGCGTTATCATGTGCGCGCCCCCAGTTTTATCAACCTGACCGCGCTTGAGCAGATGAGTAAAGGCAACAAAATCGCCGATGTGGTGGCGATCCTGGGCAGCATCGACATTGTGCTGGGCGAGTTGGATCGATAGATTCCGAGGAGCAGCGAATTATGTACGGATCAGGGATTCTACGTGGGCTGGGGGTGACGTTGCGCCACCTGGTTAACACGTATGTTGAAGACATCCGGTGGGGATTCCGCCGCCACATCCCAAACGAAGCCTTCCCGCAGCGCCAGGGGCTCCAGACGCGCGGTATTTTTACGGTGGAGTATCCCGACGAAAAGTTAGCCGTGCCGGAACGTTTCCGGTTTATCCCGTTTTTGGTGGTCGAAAACTACGATCATCCCGAACGCCCCGGTCATGACTGGTGTACAAGCTGCGGCATCTGCGCCAAAGTTTGCCCGCCCCAATGCATCTGGATCGTGCGCGGGACTGATCCTGTCACCAACCGTCCCAAGCCGGAGCCGGAAGAATTTTTCATCGATATTGATATCTGTATGAACTGCGGCCTGTGCGCGGAGTTCTGCCCGTTCGACGCGATCAAAATGGATCACGATTACGAGCTGGCGAGTTATGATCGCACCACCGCGCATATCTATAACAAGCAGCATCTCTCTAAAGAATTTAACTACTGGAAGGCGATTGCCCCCACCCGCGCCGAAGAAGAAGCCCAGGCGCGCGGCGGTTGGGATCACAAAGATGTGATCAAACAGCGTGAAAAAGAAGCCAAAGCCCAGGCCGGTGGGCCGACTAGACCCACGGTCACCGGGCCTTAACACGCTGCCTGGAAACTTGTAGGGGCAGGGCTTGCCCTGCCCTTTTTTAGCCCCACCCCTGTATCCCCTCCCCACTGCGCTGCGCTGGTGGAGAGGGGAAAATCGGGCGCAGTGGGGCTGTTTCCCTACAGAATCTGGTCGGTTGCAGTCCCCTCTCCAACCCGGTTGGAGAGGGGGTAGGGGGTGAGGCCGTTTTATCATAAATGGCTTCGCGCCCTGTTTTTTTTCGATGAGAGCTATCAAAGGAGAGTCAGCCTGTGTACCGTCCGGATGCAGAGATGATCTTCCCCGCTCGTTTGATCGGAACGCTGCGCCACGCGCGCGGCGAGGAATGGCAAGTGTTAGTCGAGCGGGTGATGCACCTGCCCGAAACCGACCCCGATGTACTCGCCTTCAGTCTCATGATGATCCGCCTCAACGGCTGCCTCAAATGCCTATCGGATAGTTTTCGCGCCATGCGTGGGTGTGAATCGTGTGCGCGGCAAACCATCGCCCGCGCCGCCGAATCGGATGCGGAACTGCTGCTGCTGTGGGAAGCCGCCCGCGACGATGTGACGCGCTGGCTTGAGGCGGGCATATCCCCGGTGGTGGAATAACTTAATCTGCCTGAAAAATTGTTTTCATATCTGATGGGTGGGGAGTGATGAAAATAAAACGGCTCATTCCAATTATGATCGTGTGTTTGCTGCTGGTAGGCGTCTCTCCGAGCATG
>JACRBK010000361.1 GCA_016234525.1 Chloroflexota bacterium | reverse complement strand
TAACAGACCGCGCACTTTTAACGCCAGATGAGGGCTGCGCTCGGCAGCCTGGTTCAGCAGATCAAACGTTTCCGGGTTATTAGGATCATGATCGAGCGCCTGGGCCAAAATATCGATGGCTTCGTCAATATCGTCTTCATCCCCAGCGATCTCCATCCGAATTCGCGCGCGGCGCAGCAGTCCGCGCACGGTGGCTGTTTCTGCTGTGGGGGGCGCGCTGTGTTGAGCCAGTTCGGTGAACAGCGCGCGAGCTTCGGCCTCGAACTGGGTATTCTTCGTTTGGGCGAGCAGAGAACGCGCTTCGCTCTCAAGCTGGGTGATCTCGCTGGCAGTTGCACTGGCAGGCAGCGCCTCAATTTGTTGGCGCAGGTTTTCAAGCAGTTGTCTCAAATCAGCCATTGTTTTTCCTCGCTGTAGGGCGGAGCTATGGGATAGCCCGGTGATTCAGGGCTTCGTTAATTTGCGCTAACAGGCGGCGCATTTCGTTTTCCAGGTCTTCGTTTATGTCGTCCAAAACCATCGCTTCGAGCAGGCGTTCGCGAGCGATGCGCAGTGATTCTTGACCCTTACGCAGTTCGGACAGCCCGGCGCGAATCTGGGCGCGCGCTTCACGCATGGCGGGTACAGCGCGTGATCCCGGCAGGTCCCACCCATGCCGCGCCGCGATATGTTCCAGCCGGGTCATAAAAGTACGAATGGTCGGGATATCCTGGCGCGCGCCCTGCTGCAAAAGTTCCTGCAAGGCGAGGCTAAGCGAGGGTTCCACGCCAAAATCCAGATGATTTACATCAGCATAACGCTGCTCGACCTCGTTTTGTGAGCCGGGTTGAGGGCGAAGCGATCCTTTTTGGGGCGAAAGCCCGGTGAAGATCGGGTACAGAATGCCCACACACAAATTATGAATATCCTGGATCAAACGCTGATCGACGGTATGCGTCCCGCTTTCGATCAACTGTGAACTGTTGAAGTCAATAATGCGCAGGGTTTCGCCATCCCAATAAACATGCTCCAGCTTGTGATCCAGGTATACAATGCGCTGTTCGTGAGCGTCCTGCAAAAAATCAGCGAACTGCATCGCCAGGTCAATCCCTTCTTCGCTGGGCAAGCGGCGGCGTCCGTTGGCGCTGCTGGGTTTCATCAAATAAAACAGGTTGTGATGACGGGGCAGCAGTTCGAGCGCCAGATAAGGCCGCCATTGGCGGGTAAGCGCCGGATAAAGTTGTTCACGGAAGGCCGCGATATTGGTTCCCAATGAGAGAATCTCCCCACCTTCGGGCCGTTCGCCAGGGGCAGAGACATAACCGCAGTCGTAGAGCCTAACCGCCGCCGGACACGGCCCCAGTCTTACCAACAGATCGGCCTCGTTGATAAAAGCGCGGGCCTCCCAGCGCGGCGTGCCGTCGTTGGTCAAGTGTTCTGGGCGCATCACCTTAAAGGCGATGATGCGTTTGCCACGTCGATCCTCGGCATCTAACACGCGGGCATAATGTCCAACGGCAAAAGTATCTATATAGTTTCCAATCCGGTACAAGTCATTCAGCGACAGTTCCGGTTCACCCATTGTAATTCCTTCCAACCATTACGGTATTTCATCGCGTGGGATGAAGTCCATCTTAAACGTGCTGACGTTCACCTGCACATTTTTTCCTGATACGAACAACACCAGGGTCAATGGATCACCCTGAGAGAATAAAAACACTGAATCACCTAACCAGCGGTCATCCACAAAAAAGCTGATCGTGGTAGGGTTAGACCGGCGCACCGACAGCGTGATCTGGGGATTCTGCTGTGGGTATTGGGTAGAAGATCGAAAACGCCCGTTTTGGTTGAGTCCTGGGCTGACAAAATTGGCCTCGATAAACTGCACCTGCCCGATGGTCTGTTCGCCGTCCCGGTTTTGCGCGCCTAACCCAAACGAGACGTTGCCTGCATTGAGATCGGCCTGATCATACCGGACCAATTCCAGCACAACATCCGCGCGCCGGAGCGTATTAGCGGCTCCGGGCAGAAACAGGGTGCTGAGCAGTTCGGGCGAAAACTCAATCGTGATTGCGCCGCCGTCGGTTGTCGAAAGTGTCCAGACTCCGTTGTCTGAAGGGGCAAAAACTCCGGCTGGGCCGGGCCGAATATTTTCCGGCAGTCCGGCCAGGGAGGTGAGAATGTTCGTGTTGATACCGTCTGATGGAACCGCCGCCACCTGAACTGGCGTTTCGCTCGGAATCAGCGTGCTGGTCACAAACAGGGTTGGCGTTACGAATAAAGTCGGCGTCTGAGTCGGCAGTTCAAACGCGGTTGGGGTCAGGCTTGGCTCCGTCGTTGGTGTTGACGCTGCCGGAGTCGACGTGGGCTGAATCTCTGTCGGTATTGTGGTGGGCTGCGGCAGGGTGGGGGCAGCGGTGATCGTGGCGGTCGCCTGCTGTACCACGACGGGCGCGGCCTGGGTGTCTGCCGGGCGGATCGTGATCGGCTCGGTGGGCAGAATCGCGCCTGAACCCCCTTCATCAGGCGGAACTGGTCGGTCATCTTCCCCCAGATTGCGTAACACGGCTAAGCCGACTGCCGCGATCAGCAGCACAATGGTTCCTGCGATGATCCAGTTCCAGGGCAAACTCCCTGCGCTTGCCGGGTGAGAACGGGGCACCGGCTCTGAATCCCGGTCTTCATCCAGATAGGCAGGTGAGTCGACCGGGGCAGCCACAACCGGAGCTATGTAATCATAGTCAATGGGTTCTTCGTCGGGCGGCATTTGTTCCACAATCGACTGCCAGTGGCGGAAGAGCGGGTATGCCGGGTGACGGCTGATAAACAACGAGGCAAAGTGACGGTCAAACGCCGCCAGCCTTTCGTGTTGGTTCAGGTGGGGTGAAGTATAGGTATCCAGCACCGCCCGGTACATATCTTCCCACTGCCGCACCTGATGAGCGTAATCCGGCCCCAAGCGATCCAGGGTGAGACGGATGATCTTAGCGTGCGCTCCGGTAATGGCTGGATCAGGTTCTTCGCTGGTCGTGACGGCGGCTTGTTCAATCATCAGGCGCGCCTGATGCAGTTCGGCAGCGGTATCGTACAGCCCACTTAACCAGCTTACAAAAGGTTCGATTTGCAGATGGGCTGTTTCAACCGACTGGTGAATTTGCTCGACGGCGGTTTCAAGCGACTGCCGGGCCACATAAAAATCACCGTCCGACCAACTGCGCAGGGCATCCTGAGCCATCTGGACGGCCTGCTGTGCGCCGCTGAGCAGTTCTCCGGCTAACGGAGCATTAAGTGCCGAACGGACGGCTTCCAGGTCTTTGGGGCCGGTGACGGCATTGATCGCTTGCTGTGCCTGCTGCACCAGCCGCCGCGCGGTAAGTTCCCGGTCAAGCACCTGGAAGGCGCGGTGCGTCCGGGCCGCATCAAAACTTTTGCTGGCGGCGTTACGCCAAAATTCCGCCTCATCCAGTTCATCACTCAGCAGCGACATGATGCCGCGCAGCGTGTGGTGCAGATAGAGAGCACGCCACCCGGCGCTGCTGCTCTGCTGCATATATGCAACAATACCCCGCCCCATTGCGCGCAGATACAGCGTGGCGTTGGGCATTTGTTCATTGAACATCTGCCGCTCGTGGTTTTCATCGGAGAGCAGAACGGCCAGCGTGTGATTTTCGGTTTGGCTGGTGCGCTGTGTGTCTTCCGGCCCATGATCCGCCAGCCAACCGTCCAATAGTTCAGCCAACCGCCGCAGCCGGTTAGCAGCCATATGCTCGCCGTCGGTTGTGCCGAGATCATACGCCTGGCGCGCCACTTCTACTGCATACAGCCCATCACCGCGATCCCAGGCTTTCCAGCCTTCGATCAGTTTTTCGGCCAGTGGTTGGTTCGGGCTGAGCTGTTCCGCGTAAGCTGCATCGGGTAGGCGGTTGGCCAGCGCGCCTAACCATGCCGCAATCTGTTCGTTAAAAGGCCGGATGATCTCTGCCGTATCACGCAGCACTTTGACTGTAGGCTGGCGGCGTCCTAGCGCAAGGTAATTGACGACGGTGGTCCAGCCTTCAGCAGCCTGCTGCAAGGCACCCGCCGCCGCGTGCAATTTTTGATCAGGAATGTCTTCCAGGTAGGGCTGGATGAATCGCTGTACGTCTATGAACCAACTGCTTAAGTTCGTTCCGTCGCTGCGCGGTTTGAACTGCGCCAGCGCCGTGATGGCCTGATGTACTTCGTCAAAATAATCATTTAGCGCTCCGAAATAGGGCGAAGCCGGATCGACCAAGGCGGCTTTACGCAGCAGATCGCCCGCCTGCGCTGGATCACTGTAGGCGTGGTGACCGACAGCATCCAGGCGTGTGACGACCTCGTGCGCGGCGCGCTGGGCGCGAATAATGGATGCCAGGGCGGTTTCTTGTTCTGCTGCCGGGAGAGATAAACTTTCTTCAATCTGTTTTAAAGAATCAGCCGCTTGCTGGTAAAGCACTGCTAACCCGGTCAGACCGGGCATAGGAGTCGTTCCGAGGTCAGCGTCAGTCTGGTTGAGCAGCGCCAGAGATGAATCAGCCTCCGGCGTATTTTGTAGAATCTGACGCAGACGCAGCAGATGCGGGCGCAGCAAAACCACTTCGGGCAAATAGACGGCTAATTGTTCCGCCAGCATCCATTGGGCCTGGCGCAAGTTTTGACGCGCTTCAGCCGTCGTTAACAATATTTGCCCGGCAGCAGCGGCATCACCTTGAAAGAGCGGCGTCAGTGCGTTCAAAAAAGAGGTAGGCGGCGGCGTGGCCCGTAATTCTTCTAGTGTTCCCGAAGCCGTGATCAGAAACCGGATCAAGGGTTCATTGGCCGGATCAGTGTTAGGCAGCAAATCGTTCAACAGAGAAAGCGCACGTGTCCAGTTGCCGCTTTCCAGGTAGATGCGGATCGCGTCTAGATCCGCCTGGAATCTGATCTGCTGCAAAAAGTGCGCGATTTCAGCCCTTAGCATGGATATATCAGGGTGACCGGGGTCCATTTCCGCTGCCCCGCGCAGCGACTCGTGTAATTCCGCTAATTCTTCCTGGCTGGCGGTGGGACGGACACGCTTTCGAACGCGCGCGATAAGATCGTCCCTTGTTTTTTCAAGCGGTTGGCGATATTCGGTGAGCGCGTGGCGCAGTTCGCGGATCGTGCCATACCGCCGCCGGGGATCGGGTTGGACAGCGCGGGTAATGATACCTTGCAGCCGGGCCGGAATACGTTCTGCCGCCGGGCCAAAGTTGACAAAAAAATTGTCACCGTCCTGCATTTCGACGGCCAGACGGTTGCCACCCGTGAAAACGAAATAGAGCAGTTCGCCTACCTGGTAAATATCAGTAGAGCGGGTGACCGTCGGCAGCGCGCCGGGTTCGTCGGTAAAAACCGCGTTTCCCCAGTCGATCACTTTCAAGCGGTAGGCAGCGCGATCCCAAAACAGATGTTTGGCGTCTACATCGTTGTAAATCACCTGCCGGTCATGCGCGAAAGCCAACAGATCGAGCAGATGATCGGTGATCACCAGGATTTCTAGTTCGGGCAGGCGTCCACCCTGGGCCGCGCTTTCCAACACCAGATTTTCCACAATATCGCCGTGCGCCATATCCATCACAATATATTCATGGGTATGGCCGCCCACCCGAAACATACCGCTGCCGCGTAGTTCTGTCAGGACCGGATGGCCTGACAACCGCTCTAACGCCTGCTTTTCAGTGCGGATGCTGATCTCTTGCCCGGCGCGCATCGGCGGCGCGTCCTGGGGGGCGGGGCGTTTGATGACAACGGGGCGGTTATCGTCGTGCGTATCATAAGCACGCAGGGTTTCCCCTGACCGGCCACGCGGATAAATATGGTCGTAACGGTAGCGGTTGTCGAACAGGCTTTCCGTGCGCCGCCCTGAAGGTTGGACAGTCATAAAATACTCCCGACCACGAAGGATTGAACGCCTCTAATTGTACGCAGGCGAGGCTGGAAAACCAAAAGCATTTGGCAGACTCTCATAAAACGCCAGTTTGTGCTAAAGTCAAAGTTACTCTTACAGGGGATTCCCTTGAGGTTGGTGACAGGCGCATCGGGGTTTGGTGTGTAGTATGGCAGCCAACAATACCACTTTTCAATTCCACATTTTTGGACCACCTCGGCTGTATATCGGGCAGCAAACAGTTGATTTGCCCCCTCAACCTGCCGCGTTCTGCTCTTTTTTAGTGCTGAACCGCCAACGGCGGATCACACGGGAGGAAGTTCAGACTGCGTTTTGGCCCGATGCTGCCCCGGCGCGTTCTCAAGAGCGATTGCGCAGAACACTGTACCTGCTGCGCCGCGCCGTAGAACCGCATACCTATCTGGTCGCTTCTGAAGGGGCCGAACTGGCTATCGCCCCAGAGGCTAACCTATGGGTGGATTATGAGGCTTTTGAAACGCTCCTGCTCAATGCTTACCGCCGTGATCCGCCCATCCGCCAGCCGTTAGAAGAAGCCGTCGCGCTGTATACCGATGATCTGCTAAAGGATATTTATGCCGATTGGGTGCTGCTGGAACGCGAACACGCTCGCCAGCGTTTTTTAACGGCGCTGCGTCAATTGATCGGCGTGTGTCGGACCGAAAACGACTGGGCGGCGGTGATCCGGTATGCACACCGGCTGATCGAATATGATCCCTTTCAAGAGGTGGCACATCGCGCCCTGATGACCGCGTATGCGTCAACCGGAGATCGAAGCGCGGCGCTGCGCCAGTATCAGCAGTGTGTTCAAATTCTGCGGGATGATATGGGGGCTGATCCACTGCCCGAAACCACCCAGTTGTACGAAGATATTCGCCAGGGACGCGGCGTAACTTCTGTCGAAATCGTTCCTGCTGCCGCAAAACCTGATCCCGTGATGACCGACCTTCGCACCCTGCCGTTAGTAGGGCGCGATCACGAATTGGGCGAGATTGCGGCGGAGTGGCGTATCTGTCGCAGCGGAAACAGCCGGCTAGTGTTGGTTACCGGACCGGCGGGTATGGGCAAAACTCGGCTGGTAGCCGAAGCCATCGCCCGGCTGCCCGGCACTGGGGTGACGGTGATCACGGGCAACTGTTATGCCATGGAAGCTGGAACGCCCTACCAGTTGATCGCGGACCTGATGCGCAAAGCGGCAGGCTTGGTGTGGGATCAACTTAGCCCGGCGGTGCGCAGCGATTTACTGCCGCTGGTCCCGGCGCTGCTGACAGATGACCGCAGCGAAGCGGGGAACCGTTCGCCGGTAACGCTGGATAACAATATCCGGCTTCAAGAGGCTGTGACTCAGGTGATCCGGCAGTTAGCCGCGCAAGGGGAAGGGCTGTGGTTGGTATCGGAGGATTTACACTGGGCCGATCCGGCCAGTCTGGCCTGTCTTAACCACGCGCTGCGGCGATGCAGTGATCTCCCGTTAATGGTGCTGGCGACTCTGCGTGATGAAGAAGTGTCTTTCGATTCTCCCCTGATGGACTGGCCGACCAGTTCGGTTCATGCGCCTGCTCCCACAACCTTGATCCAGCTTCCTCCGCTGGAGAGAGAGCAGCTTGATCACCTGTTGGAACCATTCATCGAACAAGATACATCACCACTGGCCGCGCTGGTCTACAGCGAAACGGCGGGCAACCCATTGTTTATTGTCGAAACACTACGCGCCTTGATTCAGCAAGGAGTATTGTATTCTGAACCGGGCAAGGGTTGGCGTGTGCGTTCTGATGGATTGAGCCAATCACGCGATCTGCCTGTTTCTGATGTTGTGCTTCGTTTGATCCGCGGTCGTATTCGCCGCCTGTCGCGCGCTGCTCAAGAGGTGTTGACTGTAGCAGCAGTGATCGAGCATGATATTGATGAGCGTCTGCTGCGGTTGCTCGTAGACCCGTCGTTGTCGCTTGATCTGGCGCTGGATGAGATTCTACACGCTTTTGTGGTTGCCGAGACTGCGCCGGGCTTATACCAGTTCACTCATATCAAAGTCCGCGAGGTGTTGTACGCCGATATCAGCACCCCACGCCGCCGGTTTTTACACCGTCGGATTGCCGAGATTCTCGCACAGCAGGGCAAAAATGAGCGGTTGGCCGATATTTCGCGGCTGGCTTATCACCATACCCAGGCCCGCGAATGGACTCTGGCACTGCTGCATGGCTGGCGCGCGGCGCTGACGGCCTGGGACGCTGGAGCACTGGCCGAAGCACATCGTTATGCCGAAGTCGCGCAGAACATCCTGGATCAGTACCAGCCTGAACTTGATCCGGCGGCGCTGCCGGAATCGCTCGCGGCGATCCGGTTCGATCTGTTGGCGCTGCGCGCCGAATTTCGCCGCCGGGCGGCGACTGCCGGGCTGTACTATCCTCCGGATCTGCTGGACGAAATTAGCATTTTGCTGCCCCAACTGGACCATTCCCGGCAGGCGCGTGCATCGCTGCAACAGGCGGTGCATTCACTGGGGAAAGGTGATCTGGCGGCGGCTAGAGAAACCGCCGGACGTGGACGCACCTTTTATGCCCGCGTGCAGGATCGAGGCGGCGAGTTAGACGCCGTTCAGCACCAGATCGATATTGCTTATCGTGCGGGCGAGATGGTCACGGTGCGCCGGTTATTGGATGAATTTAGCCGCTTGGCAGCGCAGGGCGATACTTTGAACATCCATCAGGTGTTGGCCGGAAACGAGATGCGATTGGCGGTTTATAACCGCGAATGGATGCGTGTCTTGCAGTTGGCGCAGGAATTAACCTCATCTCAGCAGCGTCAGTTTGATCCGGCAGTAGCCTGGTTATCATTGGCTGATTTGGGTCTGGCGTATATGAACCTGGGAAATTATGAACAGGCGTATACGGTGGCACTGCGGGCCGTTGCCGCCAGCGAAGATGCCCAGGTGTTAGGGCTGGGCGCGCGCGTATTGTTAGCGCGGTTGGAGTTGGGGCGAGGCAGTTTTGATGTGGCGCGGAGCATCCTGCTTGATCTGCTCGAAACCCCTGATCCATTGATCGGCGAGAGTGAGGTTGTATCTCCGGCGTTAGCCCTGGTGCGCTGCTGCGTGGCAGTGGGCGATGTTGAAGAGGCGCGGCGGTGGGCCAAACGTGCGTCGCAAGCTGTCAGTCTGATCCGCCTGCCAATTCTGTACCCCTTATCTCAGGTGGCCTGGGCGCTGGCGCGTCTGGTCGCCGGGCGTTATGACGAGGCGCGCAAACGACTGAGTTATCCCCTGGAATGGATGTCGCTGATCGAGGATATTTCACCCCAAGAAATTTTTGTTTTACGGGCGGCGGCGGCACAGGGGATAAACGATCAAGAGACGGCGCGCACCTGGTTGGACCAGGCCCATGACACGATTCATCAGCAGTCGATGGCGATTTCCGAACCGCTCTATCGAGAAAGTTTTCTGAGCCGGATTCCGCTGCACCGTTTTGTGGATCGGGCATTGGTTGACTCAGCCTGGAAGCCTCAAGATATTTTTAACCCGCTCGTGATCAATTCCTCTGAACGATAGATAATCACGTTTGCGCCCAGGCCGGCAGTTGATCGGCTACCAGCAGCGCGAGCAAACCAAGCTGTTCTAT
>JACRBK010000360.1 GCA_016234525.1 Chloroflexota bacterium | reverse complement strand
TCTTCGATTCCTTGCAACATCTCACCGATCTGATCATCCGTCGCGCCGGAGTAGATACCCTCAAAGTGACTGCGCGGCGAACCATGCACCACGCGCAGCGTGCACGCATCAGGGAAACGCAGGCTGAGCGTGTCCGGCCATGCCGCGATCACATTCAGCCAGCGGCGGCCAAGCTGCCGCCGGGTCCAGCGTGCAATTGTGTAGCGATTCCACTGTGCCGGGGCGCGTTCGGTATCTTGATCGAGCAGATAGAGTTCATTGTTGCCGCGAATGACCGGCCAGCCCGCGCTGACGACCCGCTCCATCACCTCGACATTGTGCGGTCCCCAGTTGACCACATCACCCGCCACCACGATCTGATCGACCTCAAACGAGGCCAGATCGCGCAGCACTGCTTCTAATGCTGTCAGATTGCCATGAATGTCAGAGAGAATTGCCAGCCGGGTCATGATGTTTTCCTTTTCGGGTGAACAAACTATTCAGGCAGCAGCATAACATCGCCCGGCTGTAATTGCTGGACGTTTGGGGTACTGCTGCCTGACAGACCGATTCGTGTTACTGCCCCAACAAGGCCGCTTCTGCCGCTTGTAAAACCTCATCCTCAGGCGAGAGCATACTCTCACGGGTGAGCGGCACACGAATGTCAGGGATCACGCCGGTTCCTTCGATTAGTGTCTCACCGGTGACCGGGTCTAAAGGCCGCCCGGTAGGAAACTGCGTTTGCAGGCTGCCCGGCAGCAAATATTGACCGTCGCCCACTTCGCCCGTAAACCCGCCCGTCGGCGTATGACCGACCACCACCGCCCGGCCCGGATGGCTGAGCGCGTAGACAAAAATCTCGCCCGCGCTGCCCGTCATCTCATTGACCAGGATCGCCACCGGGCCATCATAAGCAGGCTCGCCCATCAGCGTCTCGACAAAACCACGATAGGCAAAACCACCCTCACCATCGGCATAATAAAAGTCCAATACCGGCGCATAGTCCGGCAAAAAACGCCCGGCCATCGACATCGCCAACTGGACCAGCCCACCGCCGTTATCGCGCACATCGAGGATGATCCCCTGTGCGCCCTGGTCGATCAGGTTTTGCAGTTCCCCCGCGAAGAGTTCATCCGCCTGGCTGACTTCGGAGGCAAAACCGCGAATACGAATATAGCCGATCCCAGTGTCTAACATTCGGGCACTGATCACATCCCCTTCTAGCGCCCCGCCGAATGCAGTCATAATCGACGTGACATCCCAACTGCGGGTGAGCGTTTCAGTTTTTTCGGTGCCGTCTTGCGCGCGCCAGGTAAGCGCCACTGACGATCCTACCGGCCCTTGCAGCATTGTAGCTGCCTGCAAAAACCGCCGTCCGTGCGTGGTCGAGGCGCTGTTGATCAACAACGGCGTACTATCCAACACTTGCAGCGCGGGTTGATTGTCTACCATCACCAACACATCCCCGGCCTTGATCCCGGACCGTTCCGCGACTGACGCCGCCGCGATGTTGCCGATCACCACCTCGTTGTCATCGGTCACTGCCAACCCGCCGATCCCCAATCCACCCATCAGGTACTGCTGCAAAACCGGCATGGAGACAAAACCGATATGGGTATCGCCAATTAGTTCACCAAAACGCGCCATGATCAGGTGAAAGTCAATGTCTTCGGCAGCGATCTGCACCATCGGGGTGATTTCAGCATAAATCGCGTCCCAGTCCAGGCTTTTCTCAGAGGTGAACGGGTACGTTTCGCGCGTGCGGGCGAACAACGTTTCCCATGCTTCAAGGTAATCCAACGACGAATAATCGTTTAGCCCGCCCAAACTCTCGATGATCGGAACGTCGAGCGTTTCATCCCGCAGGATCGTAAATGGCTCGGTGTCGAGTGAGACCACACTCCAACCGGCGGGCAGGGGAAGTGTGGTATCGTCGTCCGTGAAAGCGGCCCCGTCGGTTCCCAGGCTGGCGGGGAACTGTTCGCCGTCCTGGGCCGCCCAGACCAACACATTCCCGCCGATCACCTCAAAGGTCACCGGGTCCAACCGCGCCGACATATCGAGCGGAGACTCGCCCCGGTTGATATATTCGTCGCCCAGGAAATTCACATAGGTCGCGGCAGCGAAGACCTGTACCGCAGGCGCGGAAGCTGGATCGCCGTCGAAGTCGTGGACAATGCCGTTCGGCGTGTCGGGCAGTGTGATCGAATAAGTGCCGCTCACGATGTCGCCGTTCAGCGTGCCGATCACCTGCGTGTCTGCCTCAGCGCGAAAATCAAAATCCATCAAAACTTGCCCGGTCAGGTCATAGAGCATGACCCCGGTTTCCGCGCCGATAGTCGGATAAATCGGGTTGGTTGTCTGGTAACTGCCGGTGATCATGCGTGGACCGCTGCCCTGCTGCGGCGGATCAGCCTGGGCGGGAATCGCCAACACGGCCAACGCTGCCAGAAGAACGGCTGTGATCACTGTGCGATATGGTTTTGTCATCAGGTTATCCTCTTTCGTTGTTCATCGCTGATAAAACTTATAGTAGAAAAGCGGCCAGAGTGCAAAGCGTCTCCTATTTTGAGCATTTTTGTTATATTGATATTTGTCTATATAGTGGCTACAATTTGAGGAATACAGACTGAAAGAAGGGGGCGAGATGGTCGGACAGAAACCGGCAGATGCTTTAATGGTGGGATCAAGCTGCGCCACCCACAAAACCGATCTGCATTTGAGCGCGGATCAGGCGGAACGAGTAGCCGATCTGTTTAAAACACTGGGTCATCCGGTGCGGGCGCAGATCGTCATGATGCTCAGCCGCGGCGGGGGCGACGTGTGCGTCTGCGACATTGAGCGCCATTTTGATGTGAGCCAGCCCACGATTTCGCATCACCTGAAAAAACTGCGCGATGCCGGGGTTGTGTATGGGGTCCAGCATGGCTTGTGGGTTCATTATTCGCTGGTTCCCGGCGTGTTGGAGACTCTGCGCCAGTTCTTAAACGGTCTCGATTAGCAGAAGCGCTATGAAAGGCGAGCAGCATACGCCTTTTTTGTCACTTGTTATATAGAAGAATGTCTATGTAGAAGGAGTTTTTGATGGTATCTCAAGCCCAGTCGTCGCCTTCTGAATCAGCGGGGACCGTTTTTCAACGTCTTTCATTGTTGGATCGTTTTTTGCCGGTGTGGATTTTCCTGGCGATGGGGGCGGGTGTGCTGCTCGGCGCAATCTTCCCCGATATTCAGGATACGTTCGACTCGCTGCGGATCGACACAGTGTCACTGCCTATCGCCGTCGGCCTGTTGTGGATGATGTACCCGGTGCTGGCGAAAGTGAAATATGAAGAATTAGGGCGGCTGCGTGGTCATTACCGGCTGTTCGGCGTCTCGATTCTGCAAAACTGGATCATCGGCCCGGCGCTGATGTTTGGCCTCGCGTGGCTGTTTTTGTCGGACAAGCCCGAATATCGCACCGGGTTAATCATTGTGGGGCTGGCGCGGTGTATTGCGATGGTGCTGATCTGGAATATGCTGGCGGGCGGCAATAATGAGGACTGCGCGGTTTTGGTGGCGCTCAACTCTGTGTTTCAGATTATCATGTACAGCCCGCTCGCCTATTTTTATCTGACCGTCGTGCCGGACTTGTTCGGTGCGGATACGGCAGAAGTCGGCGTGACGATGGGCGAGATCGCAAAAAGTGTATTGATCTTCCTGGGGATACCGCTGGCGGCGGGGATCATCACCCGGTTTTCGCTGATCCAGCGGCGCGGGCGCGAATGGTATGACGGCACGTTTGCGCCGAGTTTGGGGCGGACCGCGATTATCGGCCTGTTGTTCACCATTGTGGTGATGTTCAGTATGCAAGGCGAGAAGATCGTTGATCGCCCGCTGGATGTGCTGCGGATCGCGATTCCGCTGCTGATCTATTTTGCGCTGATGTTCGGCCTCAGTTTTTTCCTCTCGCACCGCATGGGTTTTCGGTATGACGAATCCGCGACTCTCTCGTTCACGGCAGCCAGCAATAATTTTGAACTGGCGATTGCGGTAGCGGTAGGCGCGTTTGGCATCCAGTCCAGCGAGGCGTTAGCGACGGTGGTCGGCCCATTGATCGAAGTCCCGGTGCTGATCGGGCTGGTTTATGTGGCGTTGTGGCTGCGTCCCAAGCTGTTTAAAGGTGCAGCAGTGAAGTAACGGTGAGCTGGCAGTTTTGGCAAAAAATTCAAGAGATACAGCCGCGCTGTGTCTCTTTTTTTATGTGGAGAGATAAGCCCTTAAAATAATAAGCCAGTGTTATTCAGTCGTTGGGCGGAACTTCCAAGCAAGGAGAGCGAATCATGTTGGCGCAAACCCCACCGATGGGTTGGAATACCTGGAATACATTTGGCCCTGACATCAATGAAACGCTGCTGTCTGAAGTGATCGATCTATTTGTTCATGATGGGCTGCGCGATGCTGGTTATACCTATGTGGTGATCGATGATCTGTGGTCTGCTCCTGAGCGCGTGAATGGGCGGTTGACCTGGGATACCGCCAAGTTTCCACATGGTATC
Organism: Chloroflexota bacterium; assembly: GCA_016234525.1. Classification (GTDB taxonomy): domain Bacteria; phylum Chloroflexota; class Anaerolineae; order Aggregatilineales; family Aggregatilineaceae; genus JACRBK01. The sequence continues at coordinate 3,848 of JACRBK010000360.1, read as the reverse complement.
AAAGCGTTGAGTGATTATGCCCACAGCAAGGGGCTAAAGTTTGGTATTTATTCGTGCGCTGGAACCTATACCTGTGGCAACCAGCCGGGCAGTTATGGGTATGAGGAAATCGACGCTCAAACGTTTGCCGAGTGGGGCGTGGACTTCTTGAAATACGATTTTTGTTATGTCCCCCCCGGTGTTAATGGACCGATGTTATATCGGCGCATGGGGCAGGCGCTGCGGGCTACCGGGCGTCCTATTCTGTTCAATATCTGTGAATGGGGGAGACACAAACCCTGGAAATGGGGGACGCAGGCAGGCGGTCATATGTGGCGCACCACCGGCGATATTGCTGATTCATGGGAATCCATTCTGAAGATCGGGTTTCAGGAGCAGGCTGAATTAGCGCCCTATGCCGGGCCGGGGCACTGGAACGACCCCGATATGTTGGTGGTGGGCATGTACGGCAAGGGTAATGTGGCGCAAGGCGGCTGCACAGAAGCAGAATATCGCAGCCATTTCAGTCTGTGGTGTTTGTTGGCTGCCCCCTTGATGATCGGTTGCGACGTGCGCAAGATGAGCCCGTCCACGCGCGCTATTTTGCTCAACCATGAGTTAATCGCTGTCAATCAGGATGAGCTTGGCTGTCAGGGGTATCGTGTGGGGCAGGTGGATTATGCCTATGAAATCGCTGAAACATGGGCCAAGCCGCTCGCCGATGGTTCAATCGCGGTCGGGTTGTTTAACCTGGGGACGCGGCAGCCGCGATTGATCTCCGTGCCCTGGGAATCGCTGGGGCTGCATCCACAGCGCGCCTGCCACGTGCGCAATCTGTGGACTGGTGAAGATCTGGGGGGTTTCACGGCGAGTTTTTCCATTCCTGTCGATAGTCACGATGTGGTGATAATCAGAATTAGCCCTATATCTTGAGATAGGGCACAGAGCGAAGCGGACAAAAAAACAGAGCTACAGCCGCTCGGTAAATGAGCGCAAAGCAGCGCTGACTGCTTCTGGCTGTTCGAGCATCAGTAGATGGCCCGCGTCCGCGATCTCGACAAGACGCGCACCGGGGATGGCCTGCGCCATCTGCTGCGCCCCATCGAGCGGGATGATCGAATCATTCGCCCCGGCGATCACCACCGCTGGAACCCGAACTCCGCGCAGCGTCTCTATGGAGTCAGGGCGGGCGGCCATGCCGCGCTGCGATCCTGCCAGGCCCGTCCAGGCGGTGCGGCTGATCAGATCGGCGATGCGCTGCGCGGGCGGCGAGATGAGATCAAAACCGGGCGCGAACAAGGCTTTGATCATCATTTGGGCGACGGGTGCGCCGCCTTCTTGCAGCGCTTTTTCCGCAGCGGCCAACCGCCCAGCGCGCCGTTCTTCAGAATCCGCGCTCGCCTGTGTGGCGACCAGCCCGATTCCGCTAATTCGTTCTGGGGCCAGCCGCAAAGCCGCCATCAGGATATACCCTCCCATGCTGTGACCGATCCACACCGCCCGCTGAATGTGCAAATCGTCCATTAGCGCGATCACATCCCCGGCGAGTTCATCCATCGTGTAGATTCCATCCGGGGCGGGACTCTGGCCGTGTCCGCGCAGGTCGGGCAAAATCAGGCGGCAGTGATCGCTGAGCGCGTCCACCTGCGCCTGCCAGATGGTATGATCAAACGGAAAACCGTGCAGCAGGATCACAGGGTTTCCCTGGCCCTGTTCGACATAATGCAGTTTGACAGGTGCTGTCATGGTGTGCTGCCTCCTAGTCTCGTTACGCGGTAGAATAACAGATGGTGGTAGGACGATCAACAAAACAGGGATGGATTATCTATGGCCGCACCCGACAGCCTGACCGGAACAGTAGAACGTATCACTTATTACAGCGAAGAGACAAATTATTGTGTGCTGCGGCTGCGTCCCAACCAGATGATGTTAGGGCGCGATCAGTTGGTCACGGTCGTTGGTACGATGCCCGAATTGCAGCCGGGCGAGAGTGTGCGCCTGCAAGGGGAATGGACCAACCATCCCCGGCATGGGCGGCAGTTTCGGGCCGAGATGGTATCGCAGATTCGCCCGGCGACCGTCGAAGCGATCCGGCGTTATTTGGGCAGCGGCTTGATCAAAGGGGTTGGCCCGGTCACTGCCGAAAAAATCGTGGATCATTTTGGCGTAGAGACGCTTGATATTCTAGATCGCACACCGGGCCGCGTGGTTGAAGCGTCAGGTGTGGGCCGCGTGCGCGCCAAGCTGATCGCTGAGGCGTGGGTGCAGCAGCAGCAGATCAAAGAGGTGATGCTTTTTTTGCAGGGACACGGCATCAGCAGCGGGTTGGCGGTCAAAATTTATAAACAGTACGGCGATCAATCGATTGCCATTGTGTCGCGCGATCCTTACCGGCTGGCGCAGGATGTGTATGGGATCGGCTTTCGCACCGCCGACAAGATCGCGCAGGACCTCGGTCTGCCACCGGACGCGCCCAGCCGGATTACGGCAGGGGTGATTTTCACGCTCAGTCAGGCTACCGACGATGGGCATGTTTTTCTGCCGCGTGATGAACTGGTCAATACGGCAGTGGAACTTTTACAGGTCGAGGCGGAAGCGGTCGAGACGGCGGTCAAAAGTCTGGCGGCGCGCGCCGAGATGTTGATCGAGTCGATCCCGCTGCCGGATGGCATGTCACTGGTCGAGGGCGTTTATCTGCCGGTGATGTACTACAGCGAAAAAGGCGCAGCGACTCGCTTAAAAACCATGCGTGAGACTCTCCAGAGTCGTTTAGCTGATCTACAACGGGCGGATTTGAATCACCTGCTGAACTCATTGACAGCCGGGGAACCTGTAACGCTGACCGATCAACAAAAAGACTCAGTGCGGGCGGCGCTGCTGCATAAAGTAAGCGTGATAACCGGCGGTCCCGGCACGGGCAAAACGACCACGCTGCGCATGTTGATCGCGGCATTGGAGCGCACTCAGCACCGTTTTATGCTGGCCTCGCCTACCGGGCGGGCGGCGAAACGTCTCAACGAGGCGACCGGCCACCCGGCGCGCACGATCCACCGCATGTTAGGATTCAGCCCGTCGGAGCGTAAGTTCCAGCACGACGAAGAAAATCCGTTGGATACCGATATGGTAGTGGTGGACGAAGCTTCGATGATCGACCTCGTATTGTTTTACAACCTGCTCAAAGCGATTCCACCGGACGCGCATTTAGTATTGGTAGGGGATGTCGATCAACTGCCGAGCGTGGGAGCGGGAAACGTGCTGCACGATGTGATCCAGGGGCGGGCGGGGCCGGTGGCGCGGCTGGATGTGATCTTCCGGCAGGCGGAAACCAGCCAGATCATTCGCAGCGCGCACCGTATCAACCAGGGCGAACTGCCGGATATGTCCAACCAGAGCAGCGATTTTTTTGTATTCTCTGAAGAAGACCCCGAAAAAGCCGCCGAACTGCTGGTGAATGTGGTCTTAGAGCGCATCCCGAACAAGTTCGGTTTTGATGCGCTGGACGATATTCAGGTTCTCGCGCCGATGTATCGAGGCGCGGTGGGCGTGGTGACGTTGAATCAGGTGTTGCAGGAGCAGTTGAATCCGAACCAATCCGGGCGCAAAGCCGAACGGCGGCTGGCAGGGCGGCTGTTTCGCGTGGGCGACAAGGTGATCCAGACACGCAATAACTACGAAAAAGAGGTTTTCAACGGGGATATTGGGCGTGTTTACAGTTTCGACGTCACCAACCAGATCATGACGGTGATGGTCGATGGACGGCCTATCAAATATGACTGGTCCGAAGTGGATGAACTGACACATGCTTACTGCATCAGCGTTCACCGCTCGCAGGGCAGTGAATATCCCTGCGTGGTCCTGCCGGTCATCGC
>JACRBK010000359.1 GCA_016234525.1 Chloroflexota bacterium | reverse complement strand
TTTGTCACCCGCATCATCCCCGAAAAAGGTCTGAACATGATCCGCGCCGCGTGTGACGTGGTGCTGTGGGAGGATGAACTCCCGCCGTCCCACGCCGTGATCCACCGCGAATCGGCGGGCATGGACGGTTTGTTGTGTCTGCTCTCCGATCCTATCGACGCCGCGTTGATTCAGGCGGTTGAACCCCACATCAAAGTGATCAGCCAGATGGCGGTTGGCGTCGATAACATCGATCTAAAGGCCGCCACTGCCGCCGGGATTCCCGTCGGGCATACACCCGGCGTGCTGACCGATACCACCGCCGATTTTGCGTTTTCACTGCTGATGGCGGCGGCGCGCCGTATCAGCGAGGGTGAACGGTTCGTTCGCGCGGGCAAATGGCGTACCTGGGGGCCAACACTGCTCATGGGCCAGGATATTTACGGCGCGACGTTGGGAATTATCGGCATGGGGCGGATCGGGCTGGCGATGGCGAAACGCGCGCGCGGTTTTGATATGCGCGTAATTTATTCGGACACCAAAGAAGTTTTTGCCGCTCAAGCGCTCGGCGCAGAATTTCGCCCGTTCAAACAATTGGTCGCGGAAGCGGATTTTATCAGCCTGCACACGCCGCTCACCCCGGCGACTCGTCACCTGATCAACGCCGAGGCGCTCAAACGGATGAAGCCGAACTGTATTCTGATCAATACGGCGCGCGGCCCGGTCGTGGATCACGAGGCGCTGGTTGAGGCGCTGACCAGCGGACAGATCGCCTACGCCGCGCTGGATGTCACCGAACCCGAACCGATCCCGCTGAATTCGCCGCTGCTGGCGCTCGATAACTGCCTGATTGTGCCGCATATTGCCAGTTCGAGCGTTGCCACGCGGACTCGGATGGCGGTCATGGCGGCTGAGAATCTGATCGCGGGGCTGAAGGGGGAGCATCTGCCCTACTGCGCCAATCCACAGGTATACGGCTAATCTATGACGTTTTGGGGTGCATAGCGAAAAACTCCAGAATCAAATCGGTGGCCGATATATCCTGGTTTGGATCGTTAGCGCGCAGACGCATTCTTTCCGCGCCCGGCCATGAGTGATCGCCGTCCACAACGGTGTACAACTCAACCCCGATTCCCGCTGGGCAGGGATACACATCGTGAATAATGTTACCAGCGTGTGTCGTCTCGGTTTGAGGTGTCGAAGAACACCCATTTTGTTCAACCCAGAACCCGATGGACTCCGCCACAGAGAGGTCCACCCGTCCTGCATCGAGCTTTCCTTGCGAGACTCCACCCTCATACAAGACAGACTCGTCCTGCTGTCCGTGAATGGAGATGATCGATACTGGTTCTGATGGTGCAGGGATTATCCATAGGGACGAGTTTTCGTCGGCCTGCCCGCCAATACTTCCTGCGACCGGACCAACCGCCGCGAACACATCCGAAGCTTCGGCAGCCAGCCGATAAGACATCATGGCGCCGTTAGACATCCCCATCGCATAAATCCGGTCCGGGTCAAGATTGAGCGTACCTTGCAGTGTTTCGATCAAGGCACGGATAAATCCTACATCGTCTACATCCTCTGCTTTTGCCCTACCGCAGCAATAACCCGAATTCCATGTTTGCAGCCCGCCCGTCCCGTCGGGATAGACAACGATCATTCCCAAATCATCAGCCTTGTCGTTGATCTCCGCGTTGTCCTCAAACTGGCGCGCGCTCCCCGAACCGCCGTGCAGCCCGATCACCAGCGGAAAGGCTGTCATGCCGTCGTAACCTGGCGGGATATGTAGCCGAAACGTGCGCGTTTTCCCATCGAATTCAAAAGCCCGCTCATAATCTCCCGGCGTCCAGTGATCTTGAGCCTGTAGGGACGGTGGCGTATCGTAGCCCCACAGACTCACGATCATTACAGCCAGGACAAGCAGCGCCAACCCGAACCATTGTTTTTTGTGACGTAGTGTGTGCATGAGAGTTCTCCTATGCTGAGCGTTAGCCTCTAGCATAGGCCAGCAAGTCAAATGCATCCAGTCACCTGGGTCACGATTTGACATGAGTGCATACACAGCCCCATATGACTGGAGTCACGCTGACCGCCAAGATTCGCTGTTGGGTGTTATAGCGGTGCCCTAACCTCATTACGGTCTTAGCACCCACAGCGCCACCGTGATCGCCTCCACAGTGGGGGCGCTGAACGCCGCCGGGTGATACTGCCCGCTAGCCCACAGGGGCAGCATATCGGCATAATGCTCGCTGGACGGATTCCCACTCTGCCCGGTGGTGTGGATCAACCGCGCGTTATCCCAATCGCTGAGATCAAGAATCATGCGCATACTGGGCAGCGATGTCACATCAAAACTGCCCGATCCAGGCTGCCAGCTTGTCGCGTTGATGCTGGTTGGCCCGCCATCCACGCCGATCTCGCGGTTGAGCGTGGCGCGGATCAGCGGCAGAAACGCATCCAGGCGCGGATCTAGGCCATCGGGAATCTGGCCGAGCGGCGCGGCCTGAAAACGAGCCACATGCAGATCGCCCCAGCGCCACGCGGACCAGTCCGCCCCATATTCCTGCTCCATAAAATCCAGCGCGGTGCTGAGCGCCAACGTGAACAACACGGCGGGATCGTCCGTGCCATGAGCGGCATTACGCCAGACCGGGTGCGCGGGATTATCCCACATGGTTTTCAGGGCGTTCAGGTTGAAGGCTTCCCAATAAATCGAAGTCTCGTCAAAAACGAGCTTCACAAACTCGCGCCAGACCGCCGCGAATAATGCCGCTTGCGGGCTGGCAGCCCGGTTCTGACCGTCCCATTCTGCCAGCCAAACCACTGCCTGATTCAGCCGCTCGTCGCCCAAATCGAGCGCCGCCAGCCGGGGGATCATTTCCACCGCCGCCGCATTCAACGAATCCCACTGGATCGCGGCGAATGTCTCCGGCGTATGGATCGCCGTCGCCTGGATCAGCGTTTCGATCCGCGCCGCGCGGTAGCCCGCTTCCCAGTCTATTGTGACCGTCTGCGGAAAATCGGCGGGCGCGATCACGGCATTGTTGGCCGACACAATATAACCCTGCGGCGGATTATACAGGCGCGGATTCAGCGCGGGATCAACATATCCCTGCCATTCGAACGCGCTGGTGGTGCCGTCCACCGGCAGCGATCCATCATGCCCGGCGGCGCGGATGGGCACGCGCCCGGTCATCATATAGCCGATATTGCCGTCTACATC
>JACRBK010000358.1 GCA_016234525.1 Chloroflexota bacterium | reverse complement strand
TGCAACCAGAACGACCAGGCAGCATTACCTATCCGGTCAAAAAGCTGATCGCATTCTTACGGCAGCGCGGTCCCTAAAAATTCTGCGGGCTAACTATCGAACAAGGCATCTATAGGCGGAGATGAATCAGGATCAGGTGCGGGATAGGCCAGTGGTGGTTCTGAGGGCAGCGGGCCTTCTACGCCCATCATTCGCCGGATCGCGTCCAACTCAGCTTGAGAAATTCCACTGTTGCCAAACGCATGGGTAAAAGCGATTTGTTGGAATACAATGCCAGCCATATTAGGCAGCGGAATGACTCCCTGGGGAGCCTGTTCGTTAAACCGGTTGCCGCGCGCCAACAAGCTTATCACAAAAGCCAGGACGCCTAACCATTGAACCAAAGTCAGACTTTCATTCAGAAACAAAAACGACAGTCCCATTGACACTGCGAGTTCGGTGATCGCCAGCAAAGTAGCTTGTAGACTTCCCAGATTTTTCACTCCAGTAAACAGCGTCAGCCGTGAAAGCGCCGTCGTCAGGGTAAGGGCCAGAATCGGCCACATCGCGCTGGCGGTTTGCGCCAGCCAACGAAAATCATAAGCCATGCGTGCCATCACCACCACGACAGCCATGCTGGTCATCGCATAGAGGGTCACGGTAGGCGCAGGCATTTCCCACAATACACGCTGGCTGAGCGTAACGGTTCCCGCAAAAAGCAGCGCATTACCAAGCATTAACCCGATTCCCAACCAATCGGATTTTCCCTGCATCCCTCCTGTGATCAACAACAGACCAAACAACGCCAGCAAGATACGTAGTCCTGAGCGCCAGGTCAGTGATTGGCCGCCGAGTCGCGCCAGCAGCACTACAAAAACCAGATACATGCCATTGAGCAGTTGGGCAAGCGATGCATCGAGACGTTCAAGGCCGTTATAATACATCAACGACCCGATCCCATTGACTATCCCGATGACCGCACAGCCGAGCAGCCCGGCAGGATAGATATAGATATATCTACGCCAGAATATCAGATATACCAACCACAACAACCCGGCAGCAAGCGAAGTGCGCACCGCAGCCAGGGTAAAAGGATCGGCCCCTGCACGCAAGGCGAGTTTGCCAAAAACTGGGGCGACACCTAAAAACAGCGGTGAAAGCAGCGCCGCAGTAATGGGATGGGCCTGGACATTGTTGGTAGTCATCAGAGATCAGCAGTGGGCACGTAAGCAGCCCTAGAGAAACGTCCGACGTGTTTGTCCGGGAACACCGCTATTTAGCGGAAGTTCAATCACGAAAGTGCTGCCTGGCAGCCCTTTTTCGTCGTAACCCGCACTCTCGACCCATATTTTGCCCCCGTGGGCTTCCACAATTCCCCGGCAGATCGCCAATCCCAACCCTAAACCGCCGCCGCGAAAAGCAGTTTTGCTCGTCGAATGAAGTTGAGTATCGCCCGCCGTATAAAAACGATCAAAAATGTGCTGTTGGTCTTTCGCGTCAATCCCAATTCCCGTATCTTTGATGCGGATTTTGACATGTTCTGCGCTGGCGGGTGGAACCTCAATGGTGATGGTTCCTTCATCCGGCGTATATTTGATCGCATTACTCACCAGGTTGTTTAGAGCCAGTTCCAAGAGGGCCGCATCAGCATAAAAAGGCGCGGGCCATTCCTGATTTGCCGTCACGAGTTTTATTTTACGCTGCTCAAGCACCTGCTTGTATCCCTCTGATACCTGGCTGATCACTTGAGAAATGTGGGTTGGACTCAATTTCAGGTCTACTCGTCCGGTAGCGATCCGCGACACAGTGATGATCTCGTTGACGACTTTATTCAGCCGCTCGATAGACTCGAGTAACCCCGTCAAACAGGCGTTAACTTCCAGGTCTTGCCCCATCACAGCCAGAATCGCGGGGGAAGTTTGTACCAGGCGGCTGTACCCGTATACCGTCGTCAACGGAGTACGCAGTTCGTGGGCTGTGAGTTGGATAAAGTCATCTTTGATCCGGTCCAGGCGGCGCAAATCGCGGTAGCTGGTTTCGAGGTCGCGCATATTGTTTTCCAGGCGTTCGACCAATTCCTGGTTGTAAGCGCGTTGGGCGGATTCTAAAGATGCGCTGCTAGCGGAGTCGCGCCGCCCTTCAAGATATTCGACAATTTGCCCGGTCAGGGCCACAGCATCAATCGGCTTGGTGATATAACCCGTAGCGCCCGCCACAAATGTTTTATCCCGCTCAAAATCATGGCTCTGAGCAGTGAGCGCCACAATAGGCACTGCGGCCAAGTGAGGGTCGGCCCGCAGCCGGACAATGATTTCACGCCCGCTCAAATCGGGCAGGTTAATATCGGTTAAGATCAGATCGGGATGGTGCTTTTTTGCCATATCAATCCCGTCCAGGGCACGGGTTGCAATCAACACCCTGTAGCCGGCATACGTGAGTACCCGCTGGATCAAGACACGGCTGGCATCATCGTCTTCAATGTAGAGGATGGTCGCTTTTTGGCTCATTGTATTTCCCTGGTGATTTAGCATCTTTAGCTCATTAAGGCAGTGTCTTGATAATGCTTTGCAATAGTTCTTCGTCCAAAAAACCACCTTTGGGCAGCAGCGCGTCAATTTGCCCGTCCAGGCGCTCACGTTCGCGCGGGGTAAGTTCTTTGGCCGTCAGGACAATTACTGGAATATCACAAAAATCCGGGTCGGCTTTGAGCGTATCAATCACTTGAAAACCATCAGTGCCCGGCATCATCAGGTCCGTGATCACCAGGTCGGGTTTAAAGCGGCGAACTAATTCAATTCCGCTGGCTCCGTCAGTAGCGATCTCAACCTGGTGCTGACCACGTGATTGTAAGATGCGGCTGATCAAACGCGCGGCAGCGAGATTGTCCTCGATCACCACCACACGGCTGATTTGCTCACCCAATTGCTCTAAAGCCGAAAGCAGCCCTTCTTCGGGCAGCGAAACAGCCCGCCCTGCTTTGCTCACATCGACCTGACGCGACCACTGATCCCCTAAAATATGTTTTTCAACGGGGAAGGTATGGCCGGAACAGTTGATCACTATCATATCATCCGTTTTGAGCACGCCGCTGCGCGCCATCTTAAACAGCCCTGCGAATGCCACAGCCGCCGCCGGTTCAACAGATAACCCTTCAACCCGTGCCAGCAGGCGCATCGCCTCAAACGCTTCTTCATCACTGGCACTTTCAGCGGCCCCGCCCCATTGTTGAGACAGAGACCACAGCATCTCATAGGCGCGTCCGGGCCGCCCTGTGCTTAAGGTGGCAATAACAGTCTGTGGATTTTCGACAGGGGTGGCGATGCGCTGACCAGCTTTGAACGCATTCACCATTGGGGCGCAGCCTTCCGACTGCACAAAACCCAGGGCAGGGACCTTAGACACCACGCCCATCTCCATCAGTTCTTGAAAACCTTTGGCTACCCCAATCGGGCCCATACCACCGCTCACCGCCTGAATGAACCAATCAGGAGCACGCCAGTCGAGGTCTTCGGCGATCTCAAACGCCATTGTTTTCATGCTTTCGACAGCGGCAATACTTTTGATACCGCGATCGAGAAATAAGTTCCTGGATTGGGCAAATTGAGTTGCAACCTCTTTGGTAGCGTCGTATGTGCCAGTGACTTTGATCACCTCAGCCCCATAGAGTGCCACCTCGCGCATTTTGTCACCAGGAACCTGGCTGGTGAGAAAAGTCCACATTTTGATCCCGGCCCGTGCCGCATAAGCCGCATAGGCCAGGGCCACGTTGCCGGTTGAAGCGACCACCGCTTCATTAATTCCCATTTCGTGCATCACAGAGATCGCCACCGACGCCTGACGGTCTTTAAACGAGGCCGTTGGCCCCTGCCGTTCATCCTTGATATACAGGTTTTTCAACCCCAACATCGCGCCCAGATTGGATACTTTGATTAAAGGGGTAGAACCTTCGCCCAGGGTGACAATATGGCTCGAATCATAGATAGGCAGCAGTTCGTGATAACGCCACATTCCCCCTTTACGGCGTTTTTCAAGCAGCGTCGTCCACTGAGCCTGACGAAGAGCAGCCAGATCATAACGGGCTTCAAGGATATTCTCTCCACAACGCGGGCAGGCAGCATAATCAAGCCCGCCGCCCAGGTTATAGGCGCAGTTGTTACACACCAAATCAATTTGTTTACCCGTCAACGCGCTCAAATTAGCGGCGCTCCTCAATGGTCCCCAATTGGGCAGCTATTCGTTCAAGCAGCAGTTTTTCATCCAGATTATCTTTACGGTAAATATCAATCGAGTTGAGAATGGCGCGTTCTTCACCGCTGACTTCATCCGCAGTGAGGACCAACACAGGAATATTAGCTGTCTGCTCTCTTGAGCGCAAGCCTTCCAGCACTTTAAAACCATCCAGTTCGGGCATTCTCAAATCTAAGATTACCAGATCAATCGGGATAGTCTGCTGCATGATTTCTAACGCTTGCTGGCCGGAGGTCGCTTCGATAACTTCGTACTGCCCCTCGGTCTGCAACACCTCGCGGACCGCCCGAACCGTCTGAGGTTTATCATCGACCAGCAAAATATTCTTCCGGAAGTCAGTGAGTACACGGTAGATGACTTGTATCAGTTGATCCTCACTAAACGGCTTGAGCAAGTAGTCAGCGGCTCCCATTTCATAACCACGCTGTGAGTTCTGGTTCAGGCTGCATATGATGACGGGAATATCCGCTGTATTGGATGTGTTCTTAAGATATGACAGCACATTCCAGCCTTCTTGATCGTGCAGGTTGACATCCAACAGAATGACATCTGGATGGTGGATGTTGATGGCATTGGCGACTTTCTCCGGCTGTGTTACCCCCAGCACCTCATATCCCTCGCGGGAAAGGTACCGCCGGTAGAGATTGATCGTTTCAACTTCATCTTCGACTATCAGCACGATCTTTCGGCGAGAAGGCGATTCAAGTGGGCCAGTTCCTTTGCGCTGCGCATCGGGTGGGCCAGCCTGAGCAGTTTTGTCAGGCGGCGGCGTGGTGGGGATGGTGATACTGAAAGTAGACCCTACATTGACCTGTGTTTCGACCCAGATTCGCCCATATTGCAGCTCAACCAGTGACTTGGAGAGCGGCAGGCCCAGGCCCGTACCACCTACTTTACGAGTGAGCGAGTTATCCGCCTGCTGGAAGGGTTCAAACAAGCGAATCATGTCTTTTTCGGCAATACCAATGCCGGTATCACTCACCGAAATCTGCACATAGGGTTGATCGTGTTCAACAATCGGGAAAGCGGAGACGGTGATGCTGCCTTCTTCGGTAAACTTGGCAGCATTCGAAATCAGGTTGAGCAAAATCTGCCGGGTGCGCGAATCATCGCCATAAACCGGGGGAAGGTTTTCGGCAATTTCAGTATGGAGCCGTACCGGTTTGTCTCGCGTCAACACTTTGGCGCTAGACAACACACTCTCAATCACATCCTGGACCTTAAAGTAACCCCAAAGCAGTTCCATTTTTTGGGCTTCGATCTTGGCTTGATCCAGAATATCATTTACCAAACCCAACAGATGTTTACCGCTGTCATAAATCGTGGTCAGGTCTTGCTCTTGGGTATCCGTGAGCGGGCCATCAATGCCCTTTAAGATCACACGCGAGAAACCAATGATCGAATTAAGCGGCGTGCGCAGTTCGTGGCTCATGGCGGCCAGGAAGTTTTTCTGAAGCTGATCCACTTCCAACAACCGCTGATGGGCTTCTTGAACCTGACGCAGCAGGCGCGAGTTTTGGATAATCGCCGCCAATGACCCGCCTAACGTTTGCAGCAGACGCAGATCGTGTTGGCTAAAGGCGCGCAGTTGATCACTTTCGACCATCAATACACCGACTAATGTTCCAGCAGTTTGCATAGGGACGGCCATCACAGCACGAGTGGTCCCTATATTGGGCTGACGGCGCGGGTCTTGCGTAATATCGTCAATCAAAACGGCCTGGTTGTGCCGCGCAACCCATCCCACTAATCCCCGATCCAGCGAAATGAAGGACGCTTCGGTTTCAGGACTGGAAGTGCCGACATGCGCGCCTCGGAACATAGCCTCGCCCGTCTGATCCGGCAAATAGACACTGGCGCTGGTCACTTTGAGAGTGCTTTTCAAAATTTCCATTGCTTCTGCCAGCGAGCGTTCGAGATGCGGTGAAGCTGTCGCCGCTGTTGTCACGCGGAACAGGAAGGACATTTCTTCCGCGTGCTGCTCCGACATTTGAAATAGCCGCGCGTTGTCAATGGCCGTCGCCACCATATCCGCCAGCGATGACAGCATTCGGGCATCGTCATCCGTAAAAGCACCGGGTTGGCTGCTCTGCACGTCCAACGCGCCCACGATATGCCCGCGCGCAATCAGCGGCAGCGCCATTTCGGAGCGGGTATCGGGCAGCAGCGGGTTGGCCCGGTGAATGACTCGCGCATCAGCCGTATCCAGCGCAATCTGAGGTTTGCCTGTCACCGTCACCTGGCCGATCACAGACTGCGATCCGACGGGCAAACTGTGGCGCAGCGCCAACAACTGGTGGCCGACGGGTCCGGTCGAGGCGACCAGATGGGCCAGACTGCGATCTTCGCTGATCAAAAAGACCTGCACATGGTCATACTCAAACGCTTCGCGGATGCGATCTACAACCTGGGGCAAAAGCTGGTCTAACTGCAAAATCGACGTTACGGCGCGGCTGATTTCGGCGGATGTGGTAAGCTGGCGCGCACGACGCTGAGCCTGCTGATAAAGGCGCGTGTTTTCGAGCGAGACCGCCGCTTGATCCGCTAAAGCCTGGTAAATCCGCGTTTCGTTTTGAATGTTCGGCCAGGGCATATCCAGGCCGATCAAGATCACGCCAAGTGGATGTTCAGCCGTATGCAGCGGGATAAGGGTTGCAGCGCCCAACCCTAACCGGGTGAACTCCTGGCGAATAACCGGACTGAGATCGGCTATCTGGGCCTCATTGGAAAGATCATGATACTGCACGATCTCCGATGACATCATGATTTCCCAATAGGGGAATTGATCCGCACGATAGCGCGTCCCAAGAGGCGGGTTGCCGCTCAGACCGCTCCACGATGTGGCCAGTTCCACCGCCGCATACGAGGTCGTTTCTGCCTCGCCCAGCAGCATATAGAGGGCGGCATGATGTACCTGAACAGGCGTCACCTGATGCACGAACACGCTCATAATTTCGGCAGGGGTACGCGCATCGGCGATCACACGGCTGGCATGGTACAGGATTGAAGTTTCTTCCAACACTTCGGCAGTACGCATCAGCAAGCGTTGGTTTTCTATCGAAACCGCCGCTTGATCGACCAGGGTGGTCATAAATCGCCGCCGCTCCGTGCCAATTGCCGCCAATCCGCTATACCCGATCACCACCCATCCATGAAGCTGCTCGCGCACGATCAGCGGAAAACTGCCCAGGGTTTCAACGCCCAGCCGGGAAAGGTTAGCCGCTGTTTCAGATGATTCACCAGCATCGAGAATGATCACTTCCTGGCTCAAAATAGGGCGCAGCAGCGCCAGATCAAGCCCATCAGCCAGTTCGGATGGTTCGCAAGCGGCCAACTTGGGCGAACCTTGTTGGGCGGCATCACTGGCTAACAAAACATAGACCTGTTTGGGTTCCAACGTGTTGATCTGCCACATCAAAACCGTGGTCAGGTCTTCCATACTGGTCGTACGTGAGATGGCACGGCTGGCTTCATAGAGCAGCGTTGTTTCCCGCAGGCTTTCTTGCAGCGCCCGTTCCAGTTCTTGAATCTCGGTAATATCCTGAAATGCGCCAACAACCGCAGTAATGTTCCCGGCAGCATCACGGATCGGGGCCGCCTGTGCCATCACACTGATTTCATAACCATCGGGATGGGCGATAACCATATCATCCACAATCTCAGGCTGACCGCTGCTAAAGACCCGGCTTAACGGCCATTCTGATCGAGGATAAGATTCACGAGTCTCAGCGCGCACGATGGGATAGGTGTGTGAATGTTCATGCGTGCCAGGGCGCATGTCTGGCCCCAGCAGTTCTATCAGACGTTGATTAGAAAGCAGGATTTGCCCCGCACGATCCATCACCAGGATTCCGGTGGGCATGGTGTTGACAATCGTTTGCAGGTTTTGGCGCTGGCTTTCGGCTTCGTTAAACAAGCGCCGGTTTTGCGTCGCTACCGCCACCTGGCTGGCGAGAGTCGCCGCAAGCTGAAGATCGCGCTCATCCAGATTTTGCTCTTCCAAGCTGCGCCCAATTAACAACACGCCGACCAATGTTTCACCAATTTTAACCGGCATGGTCATATGTTTGCCCCAGCGCTCGGTGGTTTCCGGCGATTGTTCGCCCACCACCGGGTGATCGATGGGATCATTCACGAGAACCATTTCACTGATCCGGGCGGTTTCGGCCAGCGCGTTTTGATCGTCCTGGATATTCACCCGATCTAATATGTCCATTCCTGACGAAACGAGCCGCTGAAGCACTGTCCCGTCTTCGACGATCTGGCCGAACCACCAGCGATCATAGTTCCCCGGCCCGGACACCGCCTGGAACAGGTTGTGTAATCCCGCCTCATAGTTGCCCCCGATTTGGCTGGCAAGCTGACCGGCTTCAGCCAGTGCGCGTGCGCGGCGGGCCTCGACCTGGACTTCATCAAACAGGCGACGGTTTTCAATCGCAATCGCAAGCTGATCGGCCAGGGTGCTGATCAGTGTCATATAGGCAGGTTGGAAACCGTCAGGGCGCTGGCTGCTGCACAACAACAACCCAAACCAGCGGCCCGCCGCTGACAGCGGGGCCAGAGCCACGCTGCGCCCTGACAGGGTACGTATCTTTTCATACAGCGGATGATCACGCGAAATTTCATTGAGTGCATCGGTATACAGAATCGGCATGTCGGATAACAAGAGGTCTTCTTGTGCCAATACCAGCGGCATCACGCGCACCCGTTCGCGCGTAATAGGCCGTCCTGGCTGGTCGTGCCGGTTCCACGAATACGCATTTTCGAGATACTGCACCAGTGACGGGTCTGGGCCAGACAGCAGAATTTCGACGTTATCAACGGTCGGTGAAGCGCTGAGTTGTTCGACCACCAGCTGGTAAATGGTGTTAAGTTCCGGGGCGCTGCTGACCGCCCGCGCCGTTTCATACAACTGCTCAGTCTCATTTAGCGCACGCTGCGTCTGTTCAAACAGACGGATATTTTCGGCAGTGAGCGCCAACCGGGTGGTCAACGCCTGAGCCATCTGGCGTGTATCACTGGTATACCTGTCTTTTGGAATCTGCCACTCAACGGCTCCCAATGTTTGATCACGCAAGACGACCGGCACAGCCAGCGTGATCGTAGCCCCTTCCACCCGTTCCATGAGCTGGTGGGTGCGCATCGCCTCGAGTTGTAGTTCAGACCAATTGACCTCTGCTGCGGGAAGCAAACCGCTGGCGGCGCTCAGCGTGCTGGGATCGCGCTGCTGCTCTGTATCGCGCCAGGCGGCCTCTGTGAGCGAGCGGTTGAGTCGTTCAATCTCTTTCAGCCGGGCATTTGATTCATCAAACAGGATCGCATTATCAATCGCGATGGTCAGTTGATCGGCCATGCCTTGGAAAAGCTCGACATCCTGTTCAATAAAAGCGCCTGCTTGTTTACTTTGAAGGTCCAGCGCCCCAATGACTTTATCTCCCAGGCGCAGCGGCAGGGCCATTTCAGCGAGAGTATCGGGAAGAAACTCATTACGCTTATGAATTGGGTTGTTAGAAGTGTCAGAAGCCACCACAGCATGACCGGAGGCGGTCACACTTCCGATCACACTCTGGCTGCCTATATCCAGGTAATGGCCGCGTTCCAACAGTTGGCGCCCAATCTCGCCCGTAGAGGCGCGCAAGATCGCCCGGTTAGTGCGCGGATCGATCATAAATACCTGGACATGATAAATCTTCTCGAAGCTTTCTTGCAGCAGATTAACGACTTCTTGCAGCAAGCTGTCGAGATCACGGATGCTGGTTAAAACTTGACCAATACTCAGCGTAGCTTCCAGGTTGTGTGTTCGTTCGGCGACGCGGGTTTCGAGTTCGCTGATGGCGTCGATTAACTGCCCGGCCATATCACCCAAGGTGTTGCCCAATACACCAATCTCGTCCTGGCGTTCGCGGCGGGGCAGATGAATATTTAATCGTCCGGTGGCAATCTGGCGTGCCGCCTCAGTCAACTGGGCAATAGGACGGGTGATCAACAGAGTCGCAGCCATGAGGGCGGCTCCCCCCAGCAGCAGGGCAATTATCCCGCTGATAACCGCAATCATCAGCCCTTCCCGCCGGGTTTGGTCGTAAATTTCGCTGACAGGAGTTTCGATCAACAGCGTAATGCGTGGACCATCCGTCAGGGTCAAGGTGGTATGGTAGCCCATCACCTCGGTGGCTAACAGCGGGCTGTGATAGGTCGAAACCCCGGTTTTACCGCGTCGCGCCAACACAAAACCCTCTGAATCGCTCATGTCGGCGAGCATGGGTACTTTTGCAGCCGGAGAGACAAGGCGCCCCTGCCAATCAAGCAGGTAGACATGCGTTGTTTCTTTACTCTTGGGAAATTCCTGCAAAGCAGCATAGAGATCAGGCAGCCGGCGGTCTTCAGTAGCCCGAATCAAGTCCTGGGTGACAACAATATGCCCGGCGACTGAACCGCGCCCTTCGGTATCAAACAGTGGGCGCAAGGTATAAACCGCATCAATCGATGCGATATTGGCGCTGTCCAGGTAAATATCTCCCAGTGTGACGCGCACCCCGGTTTCCCGATTCTGGATCAGGGTATCGGCAGGGGTGGGTATCACTGTCGTGGGGTTATAGGTGAAACCGACTTCGCTCCCCTGCGGCACAGCCTCGACCAGAAGATCGCCGCTGGTGGCATAAAACCGGATGCGCGAAACAGAAGGCGCGCTGCGCATAAAACGGGTGATCTTATTTTCAACGAAACGTTCTAACACCTGACGGGTGTCTTCTGAGATAGACCAGCGAGCCAGATACAGGTATTCCTCTAGCTGCTCATAATCTGCCGGGTCATTGGCAAAAAGCCCCACTTCATTGGTGAGCGTTCGCAGCGTTTCTTCGGCCTGCGCGATTTCGAGCGGCCCCAGGGTTTCGAGCCGAACCTCGTTTTGCTGTTCGGCAAACTGGGTTTGGCGATAACTGTTGAATGGAATAAGGAATAACAAGGCGGGCAGCACCACGATCAACAAAAATATCGCGGTCAGTTTGGTGCTGAGCGGCCAGTTATTAAAGCGTAAGCGACGGAGTGACATGCTTTCTGCTCCTACGCTGAAGGATCGGCGGGTGGGTTGACAGGTAATCCCAAACGAACTCGTGTTTGAGTTGCTCCCAGAGCGTCCTGAAATTGCTCGGCTGCCAGCGTAAGCAGCGATTGTAAATCATTAGTAGTCTGCAACTGGGATGTAATTTTGCTTACCAATTGTTCGCGCTGTGCTGTGCCTTGTGCTTGTTCAAACAAACGTGCATTCTCTAACGAGAGGGCGATCCGTTCGGCCACCGTCTGGACCAGTTCCAGCGCGGCGGGCGACCAATGCGTAGTGCCGGATCGACGAAATTCCACGGCTCCCAGGGTTTGTCCACGCAAACGGATCGGCATAGTCAACACAGCTTTATCCCCGATATATTCAAGCATTGACTCACCTTCCTCAAGCGTGCGGTTGAGCCATTCAGACGATACCTGGGCCGCGATAGTACTGCCTGGTCGCCAATCGAAACCGGGGACTTCATCTTGATGTTCTTGCAGATAAGTTCCCCAGGTCGCGCTGACAAGCTGGCGATTCAGACGGGCCATTTCGCGCTGACTCGCCTCAATTTGTACATTCAGCCGTTGGTGAGCTTCATAGGCAGTACGTAGTTCTTTAGCCTGCTGAGTTCCATACAACATGGCGGCCAAATGGTAGCTCAACGTCGCCAGCGCCGCCAGACGATGTTCCTGAAACATATTGCGATCGGTGCTGTGCAAGTCAAGCACACCGAGCGGCAGCATATTTCCGATGCGCAGCGGCAGCAGCAGTTCGCTGCGTGTGGCGGGCAAAAATTCTGTGCGCCTGTTTTCGGGATCACTATCGCGGATCAGCAGCGGGTCTTTGCGGCGCAGTGCATCATTGATTGGGCTGTTTTCATCAAGAGTGAACAGTTTATGATCTTCCAATGTGCGGCGCCCCATATAACCCGTGCTGGCCTGCATTACAGCCAGACCAGAATTAGGATCCGCCACAAAAATCCGGACATGATACAGCCCAAATGCTTCTCGAAGTTGTTCAACCAGACTGTTAAGTTCTTCACCAGAAGATGAAAGCGTCAAAAAGGCCTGGCCGATCTGGTTCGTTGTCGAGATCACTTCGGTGCTGCGGCGCTGTTCGCGCTGGGTATCTTCAATCCCGCTGAGAAATGACCACTGCATAAACGCATTCAGCAGCACCATGACAATCACAAGTATCATCGTGATACTGATAGTCTCAACTGGATCGCCTATCAGCGTAGGGCCCATTTCGTTATTCAGTTGAAGCAGGCCGCCAACCAGAAAAACAATGATCAATAAAAAAGTAACGGCAAACAGGCGCGCGCGTGTCAACAATACGCCCGCCGCCGTGAGCGGCAAAAAGATAATGATTATAAACGGGTTATCAATCCGATATTCGGGGAACGTCGCCAATAAACTGGCGACCAATATATTTAACACAAACAACAAACGGGCCTGCTCGACGCGACCTCGTTGGATAAACGAATGGATAATGAGCGAAATCAGCAGTGTGATCGGGGTGAATACGGTGGCAGCGTCTACATCACGGAGTTCGATCAGCCAGGAAATGACAAAAGGAAGGGCGATAAGAAGCGCGCTCAACCAGGCGAGGTTAATAAACATCAACCGCCGAGCCTGCTGACGTTCGATGGGACTCAAGTCTTCAGCGCGAATGGCGGTCAGTGGAGTAACGAGACGTGTGATCATACGCTAATCCTGACCCTTCTGGCCGGTTACCGTGCCAGGGATGATCGTCTCTATCGATGTGCGGCCTGATTGAAGTGGGCGATCATGGGCGGTTGGTAACAGCGGAACCTTTGCCTGAGACTGGTCTGAACTAACCGCTTCGTATTCCACCAGGCGAATCAACCCTTGATCGGCATTCAAAACCTGCCCTAGCGTGCTAACGGCAGTCATCAAAATATCCTCAACGCTGGTAAGGCCCTGCAATTGAGCGGTCATCCGGTTGATATGTTGTTCTCGTTCGGCGGCCATTTGCGCCTGTTCAAACAACCGGATATTTTCCAGGCTGAAAGCTAAACGTTCGATGATCGCCTGGACAATGTTTCTGACTTCGGCCTGATTGATACTTTGCGGGGGTAACTTGACCTCAATTGCCCCTACTGGCTGTCCCCGGATCACCACCGGCACCGCCAGCGTTTGTCCAGTGTCGTCGTCCTGGCTGACAGCCCTACCCCGTTCTACAGCCTGCCTCATGGCGGGTGTCCAGTCCACTTCTTCTGCCTGTGCGGCGTTCCCAACCATGCGGACACCAAACTTTTCGCCATGACGTTCTGAGAGGTACTGTCGCCATGACTGCCCGGTAAGCTGCTGATTGAGACGCTCGATTTCGCGCAGATTGGTTTCGCTTTCCAAAAACAACCGCCGGTTTTGCAGCAGGTTCCGCTGTTGGGTTTCAAACAGCCGGGCATTTTGTAATCCCTGACCGATCTGGTTGGCAACGATACGCATCGCTTCAATATCTTCTTCGCCAAAAGCACCCAATCGCGTACTCAGAATATCCAATACCCCGACCACTGCTTCGCCCGCACTTAGAGGGATAATTAACTCGCTGCGGCATTCAGCCAGTGGATCAGGAAGCTGATAGGTAGCGGTGTGCAGATCGCGCACATAGCGTAATTCACCCGTGATGACACTTTCACCAACAGCCGTGCGCGAATTGATGGGAACTCGATACCCCTGCGTTAACAACGCTTGCCCCACTTCCCCGGTGCTGGCGGATAAATTCGCATAACTACGGGTTTCATCCACCATAAGAATCTGCACCTGATAAAGCGCAAAACGATCACGGATCAGATCTACCGAGATGGTAAGTAGTTCATTCACGTTCAGCAGGCGTGAAATGGCCTGTCCTGTCGCAGCGGTAGCTCGTGTTCGCGCGGCAATCTGGGCGGCACGGGCCAGGGCTTGCTGAAGATTCCAGGCAAACAACCACAACAGCAGCGCCGACAATGTGATCGTTTGCGCGCTGATCAGCGCTTCTTGCAGCAGGTCGTCGAAAGCCTGGGCTTCAACGCGCAGATTACCCTCTGATTGCAGATATGCGGTAACCGGCAAAATCAGCCAGGTTAACACGGTCATCAAGACGATGCCGCGTGCGCCATAGATCAACCCCATATAGACCAGGACAACCGGGATAAGCAGCAAAGGGCTAGGGGCTATGCCATCAACATACAGACTGATCCCAACCATGGTTAATAACAGCAGTGCAATCAAAGCCGTAGCAGCACTAACTGCTCCTCGTTGGGTCAGCCACATCGCAACAGCAGACCAGATAATCAGTCCGGGGATGACAATGCCGCCCAAAGAGATAGCACTATCCCGCAGATCCTGACCAGCCAGCGAAGCCACCACCAGAAACAGGCCAAAAATCAGGCCCAATATGGCAATACTGCTGATCAGCGGCAGGGCGACACGCGCGCGAATGGCTTGGGCCGTATCACGATAGTTATACTGCACCACGAACAAATAGCGGAACAAACCCTTCATGGCCTGTCTCTTCCCCCTACGGGTGATTCCTGTGAACCACTGACTCCAAGGCGAATAGTGACTTCTTGAGCCGCTAATGCTTCTTGCAGATGGCGCGCCGCCCGCTGAAGAACGGTATTCACGCTGGTGGCAGATTGCAGGTTGGCGCTAATGTCGTTAATCAATGCTTCGCGCTGGGCGATCCGGTGAGTTTCGTCCAGAAGGCGGCGGTTATCAATCGCCATTCCGATCCGTTGTCCAACGGCCCGCAGCAGGTCTACGGCAGCCGGGGGAAGTTCTTGATCTGATTCTAACTCAAATTCCATCGCCCCAATGACCTCGTTCCGCGCCATAATCGGCACAGCGACGACCCGATGACCCGCTTGAATTGTTGAGACAAGCTGGCGCTGCTGTGCGGCCTCGCGCAATGTCGATGTCCAATCGACCTCGCGAACAATCAGGTTCGTTTTAAGATCAAGATTGATGTTAGTGGACTCGGTTTGTAGGCGAAGGTATTCGCTCCACATGCGCCCGGTAAGCTGGTAATTCAAACGCTCAATTTCGCGTAGGTTGTTTTGGGTTTGTTGATAAAGCGCCTGTTTTTCGTGCAGGCTGTGCTGGGATGTTTCGTGAAGCTGCAACCCATCGACTGCAACAGCGACCTGATTCGCCACAGTGTGCAGCAGAATGATGTCACTTTCGCTGAACCCATTGGGCTGTTTGTTATGCAAGTCCAATGCCCCGATGACCACCTGATCGGCCCGCAGTGGCATGACTAGTTGGGAGCGTGTTTCAGCCAGCGATGGATGAGGCTGGTAATT
>JACRBK010000352.1 GCA_016234525.1 Chloroflexota bacterium | reverse complement strand
TCTTTTTTGCCATCTTCTCATGCTCCTCTCACCTAAATTATTATAATAATTATGATATAATTTTTTAAAATCAAGCCATTTGCTCATTTTTTTCTAATCATTTGCCACTGCGGGGCAAAAGCCCCCCTCCCCTACCGATAGCGAGTTATTACCGAGGAAACAGAATGATGCGCCAACCACTCTCTTTCCCGCGTCCCTCTTTGAAGCTAATCACCGGCCTGATCCTCCTGCTCTGTTGGGCGATCACGCTGCCCGCCAGTGCTCAGGATCAAGCAATCACTGTGCAGGAATACCCGGTCCCGGCGGGGTCGCACCCGCACGATGTCGCCCCTGCCCCCGATGGGACCGTCTGGTATACGGCGCAGCGGAGCGGCGCATTAGGGCGGCTTGATCCTGAAACAGGCGAAACACACCATATTCCGCTCGGCTCAGGATCATCCCCGCACGGAGTGATCATCGGGCCGGATGATGCGGCCTGGGTCACAGACAGCGGGCTGAATGCTATCGTGCGTGTTGATCCTTTGACCGAAGAAGTCACCGTGTATCCCCTGCCGCCTAACATCGGCTACACCAATCTGAATACGGCAGCGTTTGACGGCGGCGGCGATCTCTGGTTTACCGGGCAGGGTGGCTATTATGGCCGCCTGTTTGTCGAAACCGGCGTGGTAGAAGTGTTCGACGCGCCACGCGGGCGCGGGCCTTATGGCATTACGTCTACACCAGACGGCGATATTTATTATGCGTCGCTGGCGGGAAGCCACATTGCGCAAATCGATCTTGAGACAGGCGAAGCCACTGTATTAGAACCTCCAACCCCCAATCAGGGCGCGCGCCGCGTCTGGTCGGATTCACAAGGGCGAATCTGGGTCAGCGAATGGGACGGCGGCAACGTCTCCGTCTACGATCCGGCTGATGGCTCGTGGCAAACCTGGCCGCTGCCGGGCAGCAATCCACGCCCCTACGCGGTGTATGTAGACGATCAGGATATCGTGTGGCTGAGCGATTTTGGCGCGAATGCGCTGGTCAGTTTTGATCCGGTCAGCGAAACCTTCAACGTGATTCCCCTGCCCAGTCCTGACGGCAGTGTGCGGCAAATCCTGGGCCGTCCCGGCGAAGTCTGGGGCGCTGAATCGGGAGCCGATAAACTGATCGTGGTCCGCACATCGGGCGAATAAACACCGCCCTGGCCGTTTTGATTTACCCCATATTCCCTCCCCCTTTCCGCGCTGCGCAGAGAAAAGGGGAGGGACGGGCGCGGCGCGGCTGTGCCCGTTTTTTCCCCCTTTAATCCATGCAATTCAGTTTAACCCTTTTCCAAAGTGGGATCGGACCGTATAATTGAATAACGCTACGGGGAAGTGGCGGAATTGGCAGACGCGCATGACTTAGGATCATGTGGAGTAATCCGTATGGGTTCGAGTCCCTTCTTCCCCACTGCACAGGGCGCTAACGCGCCCTCTTTTATGCGTCAACCGCACATAAGAGTTGTGTAAGAACTGGGGCGTTATCTGGTCGCCGATTCCCCGAAATGTTATAATCGCCACACGAGCAAGATTGTGAAGGACAGCATGTTAAACGTTCAAACAGAACACCTGGAAAACCATACCGTTCGCCTGACCGTCGAGATCGATCCGCAGCGGCTTGAACAAGCGATGCAAAAAGCCGCCCGGCGTATTTCGCAAAAAGGCGTTGTGCCGGGCTTCCGCCCTGGTAAAGCGCCCTATAATGTCGTTCTAAAATTGTACGGATATGAATATGTGATGGCCGAAGCCATTGATAATATCGGCCAGAGTGTGTATGTCGAAGCCCTGGAAGCCGCCCAGATCGAACCTTATGCGATGGGCAGCATTGAAGATGTGCAGGACCAGGGACGCAAAGTGGTTTTTGTAGTTCCCAAACAGCCCGCGATAGACCTGGGCGATTACCGCGCGGTACGCGCCGAAGCCGAGCCGGTTGAAGTCACCGATGACATGGTCACCGAGGCGATGGAAAACCTGCGCCAGAATTCCGCCTTGCTCGAACCGGCAGATCGCGCCGCCAAGCTCGGTGATATGGTCACCTTTGATCATATCATGGTCGCCATCCTTGATGAGGATGATGACGACGACGACCTCGACGATGAAGATGAAGATGACGACGAGGACGAGCACGACGAAGAAGAAAAAGAAGAAAAAACCAAAGAAGAAGCCGACGACGACGAAGATGATGACGACGACCTCGACGATGAAGATGACGACGAGGACGACGAGGAAGACGAGGACGAGCACGGCGAGGATTACCATTACGACGAAGAAGATGACGAAAGCGACGTCCTCGTACACGAACACAACTTTGACCGCGTGCTGCGCGATGACAAAGATGATATGTTCCCCGGCTTCTCGGCTAAGATCGAGGGTATGAACGCGGGTGAACACCGCGAGTTTGAACTCGAAATCCCCGCCGATGCCGAAATCGACGAACGTATTAAAGGCAAACGGCTGTTTGTAGACGCCAACCTCAGCAAAGTCCAGGCCCGCACCGTTCCTGAATGGAGCGATGACCTCGCCAAACGTATCTCCAACAACAAGATCGAAACGATGATCGAACTGCGGGTAGATACGCGCAAAAAGCTGCTGGAAGCCGCCGAGAATATGGAAGCTAACCGGCTGGCGACGGTCATGATGGAGAAGATCACCGAGAGTGCGTCGGTGAAGTATCCTGAAGAACTGGTGCAGGACTACATCAGCGATATGATGGCCGAGATCGAACAAAACCTCTTGCAGGCACAGCATAACCTGAGCCTGAAAGATTACCTGCGTATCAGCGGTCTTTCTGAAGAAAAACTGCGCGAAACCTACCGCGAGGCCGCGATCAAACGCGCCACGCGCGCCCTGGTGATGCGCCAGTTTGTGCAGCAAGAACAGATCGTGATCAGTTCGGAAGAAATTGACGCGGAAATCGCGCGCATGATCGGCACGGTAGACGGCGAGCAGGCCCAGTGGTTCCAACAGTTCCTCTCGACGCCGCAGAGCCGCCAGAATATCGGCGCCGACATGATGACCAGCCGCGCCGTCGAACGGTTAGCGGCGATTGCGCGGGGCGAAAATCCGTCCGCCGCTGCTGCGGAAACAGCTTCGGTCCCGGCGGAACAGGCCGCTCAGGCAGAAACGCCTGTCAGCGCTGAAACACCCGCCGTCGAAGAAACACCTGCTGCTGAAGAAACGCCGAACAGTTAATCATTTTTCGGTAAGTTTGGTGAGGCGCGGCCCCGCTGCGCCCCACCAAAAACAATGTGGGGATAGCTTTTAAACTATCCGAATAACCAATCAAAAGGAGCCTGTCGTATGGACCTGTACAACGGCCTGGTCCCCATGGTGATCGAAACCAGCGGGCGGGGTGAACGAGCCTACGATATTTACTCGCTGCTGCTCAAAGAGCGCATTATTTTTCTGGGTACACCGATCAACGATCAGATCGCAAACCTGATCATCGCGCAGTTGCTGTTCTTGAACCGCGAAGACCCCGAAAAAGAAATCCAGATGTACATCAACTCGCCGGGCGGCATGATCTATGCCGGGCTGGCGATCTATGACACCTTGCGCCTGATCAGCGCCCCGGTAATGACTGTCGCCGTTGGGCTGACCGCCAGTTTCGGGACGGTCCTGTTGGCTGCCGGAACCAAAGGCCGCCGCTTCGCGCTGCCGAATGCGACGATCCACATGCACCAGCCCTGGTCATCAGGCGGTGGTGGGCAGGCTTCCGACATCGAAATTCAGGCCCGCGAAATCTTGCGCCAGCGTGATCTGCTCAACTTGATCCTGGCGGAACGCACCGGCCAGCCGCTCTCTCGCATCGAAGACGATACGGACCGCGACTTCTACATGACTGCCGCGAAGGGCGTCGAGTACGGCTTGATTGACGCTGTGCTGCAACCTGCGGACAAAGAAAAGTCGAAACCCGGTAACGGGAAGTAGGCGTTTTTAGTCCATAGTTATTAGTTCTTAGTCAAAAGCGCGGGATTGTCTAACAGCAGCGCTGCGCCAGAAACCACGGCGCGGCAAGCCGCGACCCTACTAAGAACTAATAACTAATCACCCATTGAAGTCTGAGACTCTAAGGAATATAAGACGGTGGCGTATTTGATCGGACCGCAGCGATGTTCGTTTTGCCGCCGCTCGGCGGAAGAAGTGGATCAACTGCTGATCCCTGGGCCGGACGGGGTATATATCTGCCACGAGTGCGTACACTTGTGTTATGACATTCTGCACGAGGAACCCGCCCAAGAACCTGCCAGCGATTTCAAAATCGAGCGCGTGCCTACGCCGCGCGAAATCGTGAAGGAACTCGATCAATACGTGATCGGGCAGGAAAAAGCCAAGCGCGTGCTGTCAGTGGCGGTTTATAACCACTATCAGCGCGTGAACGCGGGTGGTTCGCTGGCCGATGTGGAACTGGATAAAAGCAACGTTTTGCTGATCGGTCCCACCGGCAGCGGGAAAACCCTGTTGGCGCAAACCCTGGCGCGGATGCTCGATGTGCCGTTCTGCATTTCGGACGCCACCTCGCTCACC
>JACRBK010000033.1 GCA_016234525.1 Chloroflexota bacterium | reverse complement strand
GGCGGCGCGCTGGTGGCGATTACTGTTTGAGTCAGATCAGCGCCCACCGGGGTGAATGTCGCGGTTGGGCGTGGGATCAAGATCACCGATCCCGGCCCTGGCAGAATCGAGCAGTCCGCCATGCCGTTCAACGCTTCTATCGCATCCTTCACCGCCGGATCAAGATGTCCATATTTCATCGCAATAGCTAGACAGCTATCGCCGCTCTGGATGGTGTGCTCATACGGGCCGGGTAGCGGCGTAGCGGTAGGCGTTTCGCTGGGCGGTGGGGGAGGCGGACTGACCGTTGGTGTAATCGTCGGGGGGGTGGTTGGGGATGGAGTCAGCGTGGGGCCACCGGGCGTTTGTGTCGGCGCGGCAGCGATGACCGTTGGGCTGGGCAACGACTCAGTAGGCGGCGTCGGCGAAGCTGGCGCAGGCCGATCTTTATCCTCACCACACCCGGCAGCCATTAACGACAGGCCGAACAGGATACACACGAACATCAAACGAACCTTCATAACATGCTCCTCTTGTGTCCCCCCTCCGTTGCAGCAAAACTAGCTTTGGGACACTGCCCGTTCTAACGACTTTCCCAGGTGAACTTGCGCGGCTCGGTCGCGTGGCCTTCTTGCAAGATATTATTCTGTGGATCAACCAGGCCGGTTGAAATGGTCCACTCAAACTCGTGTTTTTTTCCATCACTGGGCTGCCAACCGCCAGGCAGAATATAGGCGGCATCGCTGATCGCGGCCAGATACACCTCGCCGGTTTGCAGGTCACGGACCCGAACCACATAGCGCTCACTGGTACCGAGTGTGCCGGTTCCGCCCCAACGCAGCGTGATGATCTCATCCGCATTAAAATGCGCGTCAGTGTCCGGCCCTAACACATAGGGCGCGTTAAATGTGGGCGTTGCGGTGGGCGTGGGCGTGAGTGTCCCGACAGGCGAAGGAGTCGGTGTGATTGATGGCAGCGGAACCGGCACGCGCACACGCTGGCCTTCGCCCAACAGCACGACACAGTTCGGCCCGCCGGTAGGAATATTCGCCTCGCACTGGTAAAACGGAATTTCCGGGTTGATCTGCGACAACAAATTGACGGTGGTGTCATACTCCATCGCCACGCCCAAAATCGTTTCGCCCGGCTGTACCACGTGCCAGGCCATGCCAGGGCGCAGGGTTGGCTCGATATTGGCATACTGCGCCATAATATCAGGCGTGCCAAATTCGTTATAAAGGATTTCCTGTGTCGCTTCACCTGTTGCTTCGTCCCCGCCGCCTGTTCCGGCTGAGGAGGCCGCATCCTCGGTCACGCCCGGTGCTGCGGTTGGGGTCGGCCAGGGAATCGTCAACGTTTGCCCAAGTTGGAGTTCCTGTGGGGTGTCCATATCGTTCATTTCAAGGATGACGTCCACGATAGCCATATCACCATGCCCGCAGCGAATCGCCATTCCCCACACGGTATCACCTGACTGCGCGGTTTGATAACACGGTCCTGGTGTTGGGGTGATTGTCGGCGTGGGGGTATCGGATGGGATAGGCGGTCCCGGCGTGATAGTTGACAAAGAAAGATGATATTCAGGCGATGGTGGAGTTGCCGTTACAAAATCACCGCCGCTGCTGCCTCGCGGAGTTGAGGTCGGTGGAGCAGTAGGTCGCGCCGTAGAGATCACGTCTGTCTGGGCGTTGCTCGTCGGTTTGGCGTCGTCATCGTCCCATAACATCCGGCTGGCCGCGATCCCCATCCCCAATCCTAACAGTAATGCCAAGACCACGCAGCCGGTCATCATCAACCGCCACATCCGGCCCGTGAGATCTCCGGCATACAGGTCATCGTCGCCCAAGGCTGGATCGTATTTGGAGCGTTTTTTCTTTTCTTTGACGCTGTCTATGGGCGGCATCGGGACGACCGGCGTTAACTCGCCGGGCAGCACCGCCCCGCAGATCGAACATCGCCGAGCCGACAGCGGTTGAACTGCCCCGCAGATCGGACATTGTTGGGATCGTGATTTTTCGCTCATTACACTCGTATCTACGCTGTTCTTTGAACTGATTGCGCGCGGGAATTATACCAGGAGTGAGCCGTTTGACCAGCAGCGCTTATCCGCCGGTTCCAAGACGCTCCATTTTGTGTTAACATTCATCCGCTCGAACGTCAAACCCTGCACGTACAGAAAGGCACGTAAACCATGCGCGTGGTGATTAATCAAAAACTCGTTGATCGCAACCGGAAAATGGCACACTTTATGTTCTTTATCAGCCTGGCCGGAATGGGTATCGGCTTTTTTTACACCTGGACCGCCGATCCTAATTCTCAGACCAGCCAGCTAAGCTGCCTGATCCTGCCGATGCTGCTCATGCTTACCCTGGCTTCGGTCCGGCTGGCGAACTTATGGGTTCGAGAGCCGCGCCCGGTCAATGTCTTAAACGAAGCCCTCAAAGGGCTGGGTAAAAAATATACGCTTTTCCACCACCTGCTGCCCGCGCCGCATGTGCTGGTCGGGCCGGAGGGTGTATTTAGCCTGACGATTGTCTGGCAAGAGCGCGCCTATCGCGTCAAAGGGAAAAAATGGTTTGGTGATGAGGGCCTGCTGCGCAAACTGAACGGTTATATGCGCCAGGACTTGATCGGTAATCCGTTTACCGAAGCGACCTTCCACGCTCGCGAGACGCAGCGTTTGATCGACAAACTTGCGCCAGGGGCGGGTATCGAAGTTCAACCCCTGATCGTCCTGATCAATCCCAAAGCCTTTTTTTTGGCTGATCAACCGCTGAGGCCGGTTTTGTACGCTGATGTTAATAAAAAACCATCGGTGCGTGGTTTTCTGCGTGAACAAACGACTGCACACCCGACGCTGACTCAAGATCACCTGGATCAGCTTGATCGCTCCTATGGTTTGATGACGCGGCAAGAACTGGCTGAACTGGCTGGAGGAGATTTTGAGGACGATAGCGACACCGAAACCGACTTGATCGCGGCAGAAACCGGCGTAGCAGGAGTTGCCGAGTCCGGTGACAGCACTGCCGTTGGTACAGTGTTTGTGCTTCAGTCCGGGCAGTTATATTACATTGGCGCGACGCAGGGCGAAATTGAGGCAGCGGTTGAGACGGTCAAAGCCGAGGCTCAGCGTGATGTCGAATTGATCCACTCCTTTGAGACGAAAAACCCCGAAGGCGTGAAAGATGTTTTGCACCGCCGCTTT
>JACRBK010000363.1 GCA_016234525.1 Chloroflexota bacterium | reverse complement strand
CCAAATTAGCGGAAATTCCGCTCTTCCCACAAATGTTGAATTATTACACTTCCTCTTCAAGCGCTACTCTGCCGCCACCGTCTTTACCCATCGGTTTTGAGGTTGAGAGCCAAAACACACGCTTCGGTGCTTACCGGGTGCGTGGTTTTGATCCTGATTCTGCTGTACACATGATGGGTCTGGTACTGGTTATTTACTTGGTGGGCGTTCAGATCATCAATTTCGCTCTGGGCGGAGGAATGACCGGGGTTGCTGAAAGTTTTGAAGACAGTATCACGACGGTGGACTTGCTGCTCAACGCGGCTCCATTGATTATCCTCTCACTGGTAGGGGTCGGGCTGGGCTTGCGGCGCAATTGGAGCCAGACCATGCAGCGCTTGGGGCTGGGGCTGCCGACCTTCGAAGGGTTAGCAGTCGCCGGAGTCTTGACGATAGGACTGCTGTTTTTCGTGGGCATCGTCTCGGTGATCTGGATGGGGCTGGTATCGGGCGAAACATTCGAGGAACAAACCGAAGCCTCCGACGCACTGTCGAACAGTGTCAGCACCCTCTGGCTGGCGTTTATGGTCGCTGCTACCGCCGCTATCGGTGAGGAGATCGCATTTCGGGGGGCGTTACAGCCGGTGTTTGGCCTGTGGCCGACCTCGATTATTTTCGCGCTGACCCACATCCAATATACCCTCACCCCGGCTTCATTGATCATTTTGGGCGTGGCGCTGGGGTTCGGCTGGATGCGAAAACGGTATAACACCACTGCTGCCATCGCTACCCATTTTATGTATAACTTCATTCCGTTGGCGCTGGTGGTTATCGCCCCGGAAGAAGAAGCATTTTTGAGGGTGTTAGGGTTGATGTAAACGCATTCGATGAAAAAACAGGGGGCGCCGCGTGACGTCCCCTGTTTGCTGGAGCCAGTTCAGCCGTTCTCTTTGCCTGGAACCGAGTGATGTTCCCGGCAGCGAGCCTCATACGACTCTGAAGCCCCTACCATAATGATCGGGTCATCGTAACGAGCAGGCGATCCATTGACCAAACGCTGCGTCCGGCTGGCATCCTCGCCGCAGACCATACAAATCGCATGGAGTTTTTGCACATCATCCGCCAGGCACAGCAGCACGGGCATGGGGCCGAACGGCTCAGCGCGAAAATCCATATCCAACCCCGCGATAATCACGCGCAGCCCACGTTTTGCGAGAGACTCTACAATCGCCACAACACCAAAATCAAAAAACTGGGCCTCATCAATCGCAACAACAGTGGTATCTTTTTCTAATTGACCCCAAATATCTTGAGCCGTAGGCACAGGGATCGCTTCAAAATCCTGACCGTTATGAGATGTCACCCGCTCAACCGAATAACGGGTGTCAATTACAGGTTTAAAGACCTGAACTTTTTGTTTGGCAATCATGGCGCGGCGCGCGCGCCGGATAAGTTCTTCGGTCTTGCCACTAAACATACTGCCACAGATCACTTCAACACGCCCAGAATGATGTTTCATAGGCCGTTTTCCTCCCGGTACAATGCAAACAAAAGGGCAGGTCTATTTATAACCTGCCCCGCGTGAAACATGGTAAAACGCCGAAGACGATTAGGCTTCCTGGTCCGCGACCTCGTAACCACGAGCGCGAAGCTGTTTCTTGATGTCGGCCAACACTTTGCGGCCAATACCAGAAATAGACAGCAAGGCATCGTCGCCGCCTTCTTCAAAGCGAACCACGAGATCACCGATCATTTCGATCCCATTTTCAACCAGGATACTGGTATATCGCTTGTCCAGGCCGAGTTCGACGATCGGCACTGATGGTGAGGTGCGTCCCATGGAACGCGCTTCGGTTTCCGCGATACGGTCGTCGCGTACCCGCAGGCGTTTCATGAAGCGATCCACCTGACCTTCGGTGTCCACGATACGCTGTTCGCCCGTGTAGAAGGGATGGCAGGCCGAACATACATCGGTACGAATTTCGGGGATCGTCGAGCCGACGGTCCAGGTATTGCCGCAGGCGCAAATGACGCGCGCTTCGGGGAACCACTTGGGATGAACGTTTTCGCGCATTGTCTCTTTCTTGACCTTTCCTGTCACGGTTCCCTATATGGAAGGGGGATGCGTGACGGCTATGGGTGTTGATAAAAAACAACAGTCCGGGCGAACTTACGCCTGGGCCGGTTTTTCCTGCGGAGCTTGCGGGTTTTCAGAATACACACTGATGCACTTCCGCCCGCGATTGTTGGTCTCGAAGACCACATAACCCTGGATCAACGAGAACAGGGTATGATCACGCCCCATGCCGACATTTTCGCCGGGGTGGAACTGCGTCCCACGCTGGCGAATGATGATATTGCCGGGGATCACAAATTCACCGCCAAAGCATTTAACGCCGAGGCGCTGAGCTTGGCTGTCACGACCGTTTTTAGTTGAACCGCCGCCTTTTTTATGGGCCATTTCACTGCGCTCCTTACGTTATTCCTCTAGACACCCGTGATACTGTCAATACGCAGCCGCGTGAAATACTGGCGATGACCCCGACGGCGGCGATAGTTTTGTTTGGCTTTATATTTCCAGACAAAAATCTTAGGGCCGCGATCCTGTTTGATCACCGTGACTTTTACAACCGCGCCCTTGACTAGCGGCTGACCGATAACGGGAGATCCCGTATCGGGGGAAACCAGTAAAACATCGGTGATCTCGATGGATTCACCTTCCTGGTTGGGCAGCCGTTCGACATCAATAACCTGGCCGGGTTCCGCGCGGTATTGGCGACCGCCGGTTCTTACAATAGCATACATTTAGAAGTCTCCAATCTTCTCTTACCACCGCAGGCAGCGGCCTACTGATAGAGCGCCCCAGCGGGGAAAATTGGTCATAAATAGACACAAAACCCTGACCACACAGCCAGGATAACAAAGAGGTATTATAGCGGCGGGGGGGGGCAACGTCAATGCCGGGTTCATGAGTGGGCCAGGCGGCGGGATAACGGTGGTAGCTTGATCTTTACGGGCGCGTTATGATGTGATTTGAGGATGTCGATGATGTGTAGGCAAAAAATGACAGTATTAATCTTGATCTGCTGTATTTGTCTCAGCGTATTAGGCGCGTGCGCCCCAGAACCACAAACCAGTCGAGACACTTATGTCATCTCCCCCGCCGCGCAGGAAGTCCCTACCCTGCTGCCCGACCATGCCTCCCTACCCGCGCTGACACCTCAACCATTATCCACCCTCATTCCCACATCACAACCTGGTTCGACAGTACAGTATGGAATTGATGCGGTGCTGGACTGGGCGACTTATACGCTGCAAGTCGAACAGCGTGTGCATTATTACAACGACACTGGCGAGGTGCAGCCGGCGCTAATCTTTAATGTGGATGTCAACCAGGAGCCGGGTGATCTTACTTTCAAGCGCATCACCAACGCGAGCCATCTGGTGACGAACTATACCCTGGAAGACACTCGCCTGACGGTTCCTTTCACCGAACCGCTGGCGGCTGATGCCGAAGTCGAACTCATTCTCGAATACTCGCTCATCATCCCGCAGATCGAAGCCGGTTATCGAGATGGGCATTTAGGCTATTGGGGACGCAGCGCTCGTCAAGTGAATCTGGGCATGTGGTTCCCGCTGGTGGCAGCATTTGAGCCATCTAAGGGATGGATCACCCCGGCAAGCCATTGGCTGGGCGAACATTTTGTGCTGCGCTCTGCCGATTTTGTGGTGAACCTGACCCTGCACAACACAACACGTCCGGTGCGAGTGGCTGGTCCTGGAGAATCTTCGCGCCCAAACAAAGAATGCTGGCGGTTTGAACTGGCGGGCGGGCGCGAGCTGGCCCTGTCGCTTTCCGAAAACTTCCGGGTTCTCAGCACGACGACAAGCAGCGGCGTGAAAGTCGAGCTTTATTATCTGGCTGACGATCCGGCGATCACACTCGATGCGCCGCGCCACACTTTACAGACCGCCGCGGATGCGCTGGCACTGTATGAAGAATTGTATGGTGCTTATCCACTCAAACGTCTGGCGGTGGTCGAAGGTGATTTTCCTGACGGGATGGAATTCTCTGGGCTGGTGTTTGTCAGCCAGGATTGGTTTAAAGCCTGGAAAGGTATTCCCAACGATTGGCTCACGCTGATCACGGCCCATGAAGTCGCGCATCAATGGTGGTATGCGTTGGTGAGCAGCGACCAGGGACATTATCCCTACATTGATGAAACGCTGGCGATTTACAGCGAAGTCTTTTATATCGAAAAATACTATCCCGATTATCTCACCTGGTGGTGGGACTTCAGAGTCAATACGTATGCGCCCCAGGGTTATGTAGATACCCCGATCTACGACTTTTATTCCCCACGTGGTTATATAGACGCCGTGTATCTGCGCGGCGCCCTGATGATGGAACATCTCCGTACTGATTTGGGCGATGAAGCTTTTTTAGATTGGCTGCAAGCCTACTTTGATCAGATGCAAGGACGGATCGCTTATCCGATTGATCTGTGGAGTCTGCTATCCACGGACCAATACGCCGCCACCTCACAAACTCGAATCCTGTATCTGAAAAACCCAGATCTCCTACCCCAATCGAACAGCATCCCCTAAAACGCTTGATGGACGCGTAGCTCTAGGAATTCGCCAAAATCATTTTGTTCCAGCGCCACAAGGCCGTAGAAACCATTTGCGCGGCGTGGCAAATTGATATCAAAATAGCGTATGTAAATACTAGTTTTGGTACGCTATCGAGATTTGTGGTATTCTAGTTCTAGATCGATCACCCATCAGGAAGATAAAGGCATGACCACACCAACTTCCAATAACAAAAGCCTGATTGCGGCCAACAACAACAACGATTTTGCTGCCCTGGTGAATGTCACACTGCGTACCCTTGAATCGGCAGCCAGCCAGCGTGTTTACCGTCAGACCTTTGGCGCCTGGGAAAACTGGGCCACTGCCAATGGTTTACTGCCGTTTGATTTGAACGCGGTCAATGTTGCACAGTTTTTGATCGATCAACCAGTCACAAAAGCCACACGTCAGCGGATGCTGTCGGCGCTGCGCAAACTG
>JACRBK010000362.1 GCA_016234525.1 Chloroflexota bacterium | reverse complement strand
TAAAAAAGCTTTAAAAATGGGTGAAATCAGAAGGTTTGAATAGGGCGCGTGCTGGCGCGAAACATCACCCTGGGCAAGATGATCCGCTGTTGAAGCGGGGTGTCAATCTCGTCCATACGCTGCATCAGGTACTCAAAACCCGTCATGCCCAATTGAATCAAATTGCGGCGTACAGTGGTAAGCGGAGGGGTGAAATAGGCGGCTTCTGGAATATCGTCGAACCCAACGAGGGATATATCTTGAGGGACAGATAATCCATCTTCGTGCAGCGCACGCATGGCTCCCAAAGCCATGCTGTCATTAGCGGCAATAATAGCGGTCAAGTTGTGTTGGCCCGCCAAAAGTTTCCTGGCGGCGCGATAACCGCCCGAAACAGTCCAGTTAGCCTCGACATACACCGGTGCTTCCATGCCATGCGCCTTGAATGCCTGGATGCAGGCTTGATGGCGCACCTGGGCATTCAGCCAGTCCAGCGGGCCGCTGATCTCGCCTACCCGGCAGTGACCCAGGTGGAGCAGGTGTTCCACCAGTTCTTGAGTGCCAAACACCTCATCGATAACCACGGAGGGAGAGTTGTCCGATTGGTGAGAATCTATAAATACAACGGGTATATCATCACAAATGGCCTGGACTTCTTCAAACAGCAGCCCTTGTACCGGGACAATCAAGATAATACCGTCTACCGCCCAGGCTTTGACATTCTCCAATGCTTCGACAAGCTGCTTTTTCGGCTCTGTGATGTTAAACAGAATCACATCAAAACCGCTGGTTTTAGCGGCTAATTCAACATTGAGCGCGATTTCAGCCAGACCAGGGAACCAACTGCCGTACAATATAATGGCGATGATCTTAGACGACTTGGACGCCAGCTTGGTAGCTGCTTTGCTAGGGCGATAGCCCAATGTATCAATCGCCGCCTGCACACGCTGGCGTGTTTCTTTCGACACATACGGATGATCGTTGATCACACGCGAAACTGTCTGGTATGAAACACCAGAGAGCTTAGCGACATCCAACATGGTTGGACGCGATGATTTTAAATTGGGCATCTAGACTTCCGGCAGTTGGCGAGCCACAAAACTTCTAAAACATAAAACTCAGTGTTGGCGTCTGGCATATTCTTCGGCTGCGGTATCCGGGAAATAAATCCCGCCGGTCACGGGTATCCACTTAGGGACAGTTTCACCGTTCAGATACGCCGTGATGGCATCAAAGGCAGGCCCAGCCATATAGGGGCTGAGTTCAACGGTGGCATTCGCATCCCCATCCATCATGGCCTTAAAAATATCCGGGATCGCATCCACTGATACTATCAAAATATCCTGCCCCGGATCAAGCCCCGCTTGTTTGATCGCCTCAATAGCGCCAATAGCCATATCATCATTATGTGACCAGACGGCGCAGATTTTCGATGGGTCTTCGGTATGCAAAATGCTATCCATCACTTCCTGACCCAACGTCCGTCGAAAATCGCCCGTTTGTGACACAATAATCTGCATCTTCGGAAAAAGCGAGATCACCTGATTAAACCCTATCTGGCGATCTCGTGCTGCGCTGGACCCCACCGTACCTTCGAGTTCTACTATCTTACAGTCTCCGGAGGTTACCTGGACAAGCCAGGCGGCGGCCAGACGGCCCTCAAACACAAAATCGGATGACACGCGCGTGAGATAGAGCGATTCATCGGCAGTCACGTTACGATCGATGATCACAATGGGAATGCCCGCCGCCTGGACTTCTAGAAGAATGGCGGTCCAGCCGGTTTCGATCACCGGAGCCAAAATAATCGCATCTACTTTTTGTTCAATAAACGACCGGATAGCTTCAATTTGGGCTTCCTGGCTGTTTTCGGCATTAGAAAACAACAGCGTAATTTCTCGCCGCTCAGCTTCAGCCAGAGTAATTTCGGTAAACGCCGTGCGCCAGTCGCTTTCCGATCCGACCTGTGAAAAACCAATTCTGAGTCCGCTGCTGTCATTTCCTTGCGCGCCTACAGCGACCACCATCCCGAACAGCAGCAGCAAAAAACATCCTGAGTGTAATAAAAATCTAAACTTTTTTACCGCCATAGGTGAGTACCCCCATTTGACACTCGCCAAGTTAGAGCCTGGAAAATCTGTGACTCAGCATCATTTCAATGTCCGTCTGGTGTGTAAACTGTGTAGAGAGATTATCACCGTTCAGGGTTTTTAATTATGACGATAGCATAGCCTTATGCCCGCTTAAAAGCAAACCCTTTCATCATTCTTTGGGGGGGCAATTGAGGTAGTGCCAGATTTGATGGCACGCGGTAAACTGAGTGATCATGCATTCTTAGAGTAGCCGTTGGCGGCCATGACGGCACCATTTTTTCAGAGAGATATGAGAGACACAATTTATGAGCTATCCCCCTATTAATCCAAAGTTTCCGCATTTTTGGCATGGCGGCGATTACAACCCTGACCAGTGGCCCCGTAACGTGTGGATCGAAGATATGCGTCTGATGAAACTGGCCCACTGCAACACGTTTTCGGTAGGTATCTTCTCCTGGACGGCCCTGGAACCGGAGGAAGGCCGGTTTGAGTTCGGCTGGTTAGACGGAGTGATGGACCTGTTAGCGCAAAACGGCGCGTATGCCGTTCTGGCGACTCCCAGCGGCGCACGCCCGGCATGGATGTCGGCCCAATATCCCGAAGTGCGGCGAGTGCGGCCTGATCGCCAGCGAGAACTGCACGGCGGGCGGCATAATCACTGTTTTA
Organism: Chloroflexota bacterium; assembly: GCA_016234525.1. Classification (GTDB taxonomy): domain Bacteria; phylum Chloroflexota; class Anaerolineae; order Aggregatilineales; family Aggregatilineaceae; genus JACRBK01. The sequence continues at coordinate 4,542 of JACRBK010000362.1, read as the reverse complement.
CCTCGCCTGTTTATCGCGAGAAGGTCGGGATCATCAATACGAAGCTGGCCGAACGTTATAAAGATCACCCGGCGCTGCTGCTCTGGCATCTTTCAAATGAATACAGCGGCGAATGTCACTGCGAGCTTTGCCGCGCTGCTTTCCATAACTGGCTGCGGCGTAAATATGGCACTCTCGATACGCTCAACCAGGCATGGTGGACCGCTTTTTGGAGCCATACCTTTACCGACTGGTCTCAGATCGAGCCGCCCAGCCCAATGGGTGAACAGTTTATTCATGGCCTCAACCTGGACTGGAAACGTTTTGCCACTGATCAAACGCTCGATTTTATGCAGCACGAGATCGCGCCGCTGAAACAGTTCTCGCCCAACGTCCCGGTCACGACTAACTTTATGGGGACATTCCCCGGTATCAATTATTGGCGGCTGGCCCCGGCGGTGGATGTGATCGCGTGGGACAGCTACCCGGCATGGCATCAATCTCAGCCCGAATGGGAACAGGCGTCCGCCATCTCATTTGTCCACGACATTAACCGCTGTATGAAAGGCGGCCAGCCTTTCATGTTGATGGAAAGTACACCCAGCACGACCAACTGGATGCCCTATGCGCGGCTCAAACGTCCGGGGATGCACCTGTTATCCTCATTGCAGGCTGTAGCGCATGGCGCGGACACGGTACAGTATTTTCAGTGGCGCAAGAGCCGAGGCAGCGTAGAGAAATTTCACGGCGCAGTGGTGGATCATGCCGGCCACGAACATACGCGCATCTTCCATGAAGTAGCCGAAGTGGGGCAAGCGCTCGAAAAAATGGATGCCGTCATTGGGACGACGGTACGCCCGGAAGTAGCCATTATTTACGACTGGGAAAACCGCTGGGCCATTACCGACTGCGCCGGACCCCGCCCCATGAACCACGAAAAAGGGTACTTGGATGACGCCTGCAAACACTATTACCAATTCTGGCGGCGCGGCATCCCCGTCGATGTGATCGATATGGAACAAGACCTCAGCCGCTACCGGCTGGTGATCGCCCCAATGTTGTATATGCTGCGGCCCGGCGTGGCAGACCGGATTCGCGCTTTTGTGCAGGCGGGCGGAACGTTCGTCACGACGTATTTTACTGGCATCGCCAACGAAAATGATCTGTGTTTCTTGGGTGGATTTCCCGGCCCGCTGCGGGATGTCTTGGGTGTCTGGGTCGAAGAAATTGACGCGCTGACCGCCGATCAGTCTAATACGGTTATTCCGGCAGCGGGCAACGCCTTAAAAATGTCAGGCGAATATGCGGCGCGGGATTTCTGCGACCTGCTGCACACCGAAGGCGCGCAGGTGTTGGCGACCTACGGTCAGGACTGGTACGCGCAGCGCCCAGCGCTGACAGTTCATTCTTTCGGCCAGGGTCGAGCATACTATATCGCCTCGCGTAACGATGCGCGTTTCCTGAACGATTTTTACGGCGGCGTGATCGCGGATTTATCGATCATCCCGGTGATTGCCGCCCATCTGCCGCCGTCGGTTACCGCGCAGGTGCGCAGCGATGAGAATAACGACTACGTATTCGTGATGAACTTCTCGCCGGACGACGTGCAGGTGACGCTGGATGCGCGTCCATATCGTGACCTGCTCACTGGGGAAACCATCGCGCAACCGGTCACATTGGGCGCGTATGGTGTGCGTGTACTGGCACGTCCTGCCCAAAAACAATAGAGGGGCATGAAAACTAACGGCTGGGTCAAGGATATTATCTCTTGGCCCAGCCGTTTTTATTTTTAGGGTGTTGAGGATGAGAATTAATGCTGTCGGTTCTCAACCACCAGCGCATCGCTGAAGGCGCGCATATTTTCGGCAGGGGTGTGGCGTGGAACCTCGCAGCCGGGTGCTGCCAGCCAGTTATCTCCCCCGGTTTCATAACACTTGCGCACGGCGGCGTAAACTTGTTCGGGGGATGCGCCATGCAGCGCCGCCACAGGATCAATATTCCCACACAGCGCAATGGACGGATCAATCGTGTCTAGTTGCGCGCGCGCCGCTGCCAGATCGACCATCCAATCGAGATCGATGATCCGCGTGCCGCTCTGGGCCATCTCTTTAACAATCCGCGAGGTATTCCCGCAGATATGCAGCCGGGGAATCGCTCCCGCCTTGCGCACGGCCTCAAAGATACGCTGTTCGTAAGGCAGCGCGAACTGGCGATATGCTGCCGGATTCACTTGGGAGGCGATGGCGTCTCCCAGGCCGATGATCGTGGCTCCCGCTTCGATCTGCGCCAGCGCAAAGGGAATCGCCGTCTCGGTGCAGCGTTCGAGCAGTTCTTCTACCCATTCCGGGCGATCATAGAGATCGTACAGCAAATTGGATACCCCACGCAGATCGGCAGCTTCGGCTAACGCGCCTTCAACCCACCCCTGGATCGGCATCTGTCCACCCGCGCGCTCGTGGAACAATCGGATCGCGTCTACCCGGTCACGCATCCGGCTGCCCGGTTTGAGCGGATCGGGGGCGATCAGCCCGGCCAGATCAGATGGGTCTTGCAGGCGCGGCGTATGGCAAAGCGGCAGGCTGTCATCAGGAAAAACGATCACCGCGCCAAAATCGGCGGTTTCGCGGTAGGGATCGCTGATCGCGTCCAGCAGGTCCAGCCCAAACAACTCCGCCGTTTTAAAATTGGCTTCGCAGAGGGTGTGATAATCTTGGTAGTAACGCGCCAAGGGAGCTTGAATGTGGTCAGCGGCAAACTGCATCACCAGGGTCATATTTGGCACACGGTCCACAGACTCACCGCGCAGCCGGGCCGCCAGACGTTCGGCAGAAGTCAGCATCGTCGTTTACCTGGGTTCACCCTTGGTTACACAATCTTCTCACGGATCGCGGCGCTGGCATAATCCAGCACCGAGACGACAATCGCAATCGCCAACACCGCTACGCCAGCCTGACTGTAGCGCAGCAAATTGATCTGCTGCTGGAGCAAAAAGCCGATGCCACCACCGCCTACAAACCCGATAATCGTGGACATACGCACATTGATGTCCCAGCGGTACATCGTAAACGCGATGTAAGGCGGGACAATTTGCGGAACCACGCCATAAATGATCGTTTGTAACCGGGTCGCGCCCGTCGCCTGGATCGCTTCGAGCGGTCCAGCGTCGATATTTTCGACCTGCTCCGAATACAACTTGCCCAGTGACGCAATCGAGTGCAGGGTCAGGGCCAGCACGCCCGCAAAGGGGCCAACGCCAACCCAGATCACAAACACGATACCCATGATTAGCGGCTCAATCGAGCGTAGGGCATTAAGAAGGGTTCGCGACGTGTTATAGATCGCCATGCCGAGCGGGAACGGGCTTTGCGTTCCCGTAAGGCCCCCCGCTGCGCCGCCTAAGATCGCACCGATGAGGAGAGCTTTGGCAATATAAGCGCGTATCTCGAATAATCCAAAGTCCCAACTCAGCACCGAGGGGGGGCGTTCATCGACAATCGCACGCAAAAGATCAATCACATAGGCGGACAGGATGAAGATCACCACCGCGCCGATAAAAAACAGGAGACTGTAAACCGCGTGATCCACGTCGGTGCGGTCGCGTTTGTGTTTGATCCCGCCGATATAACGCTGGTAAAGCAAAACCAATGTCTGCCCGCCCAATACAGCAGCGATGATCGGAGTCAGCAGACCCAGCAGCACCGCCTGCGTACCGATATAAGCCATACATCCCAGCAGGATCGCGCCGCTCACCATACCAAACAGGCCGCCCAACAGGTTGCTGCCGGGGGCTTTAACATGCCGTAGCGGACCTGCCGAAAGCGTCGCTCCTACTGAGGCCAGCCACAGCGCCCCGCCGAAGGCTGCCAGCGTAGCAATCACCAGATCGACCAGCGTGCCGAGCGTCCCGACAAAGTTTCCCAGGTCATCCAGCAAATTACCTTCTAACCGCTCGCCCAACCAAATCCCCAGGCCGCCCAACACGCCTAGGACAAAGATCAGCACGAACAGAAGGAGGATATTGAGAATAATCCCGCGCAGGCGATCTGCTATTTTGCCCAACGGTAGGCTGTTGATCAGGCGGGAGAGAATCACGAATGACCCGATGGCGACCACTATGCCTACCACGCCGGGCAGAGCCTCTTCGCCCAGGTCCACCCCCCATCCGCCGATCAGCCCTAACACCGAGTAGCCCAAGATCGCGCCGACAGGCACCAAAATAAACCCGACCAGCACCGGGCCAAGCGGCAGGCTGATGTCGCGCATGAGGTTACGCGCCGACAGAAAACTAAGCACAACGGAGATCGGTAGCGCCAACGTGGTCGCCATCAGCGCCAAAAAGATAGTTTCGATCATCTTTTCGATGACGGTTTCAGTCGTATCGCTCAGACGCGGCCAGCCAGAGGGAACCGAAGCCTGAAATTGGATCGAATGGGTCTTGCCGCTCAACCCGCGCCCGCGTGGAACTTTCACGTCGACTTGAAAGTAGCCGCCGCTGTCAATGTCAAAAATCGCTTCATCGCTGGCTTCTGTCGATCCTTCACCCTCAACAAGTTTGAAGGGCAG
>JACRBK010000032.1 GCA_016234525.1 Chloroflexota bacterium | reverse complement strand
CATACAACCACTCGGAGTGGTCGACTTTGCGCCGCTGCACGACTAATACACGCGGCAGGGTCTGCCCAGCAGGCAGACTATGTAGGTTGACCGGGTAAGCCGGGGCACGGTCGCGCACGCCATCGCGGATGATGACGTCCTGCTCTTCCAAGGCAATCGGCGTCGGTGATGGGGTGTAACGCAGCGTGGGCGTGGCATAGGGCGAAATGTCATCCACTACGCGAATTGGGTCAGGATCGTTTCCTCCGCGACGTGAGATTAGCAGCAGAGCAAAAAACAACAGGAACAAAGCCGCTCCGCCGAAGATAATGAGCATCTGCATCTTGTTCGTCGTAGGAGGTGTCAGTTCCGCTTCGGGCGGGACCAGTGACTCGCCGCCTCGCACGGCCTCCTGGATGCGGACCGGGGTACGTGCCCAGCGTGCGCCGACCGGAACCAGTGCTCCTTCCTCATAACGTTGGATCAAGGCTGAAACAACCTGCTGTTCGAGTGCATCCGAGCCGGACGCGCCGTTGGTGCGTACTTCACGCTGGTAAACCGACTGGTAACGATGCTGGCGGTCGGTCGGCACGAGTTCCCACAGCGCACGCAGTTCGTCCAGGCTCAGGGCGCGCAGATCTGCGATGGTATGATAGCCCAGTTTCTCACTCATGTTTCACCTCAACTGCCTGGCCATACTTCAAATTTGCGATCATCGAATGCCGATCTGATAATGATATGTAGGAGAAAGCACAATGTTTGCTTGAGAGCGCCTATGTTATTGCAGTTGGGTTGTTTATTACTGATATTTGTGGCTTTTCCTGCCCTCATTTTCATTTGGGTAGCCAAGAGCGTGGAACAGAATATCCTACGAGATCGCTCCACTTTTGCGAGAGCCATCATCGTGTTTGGTCCAGTGATTTTGTTCTGGTTTATCATCGCCAAAATAATGCTCCTAAGACAAGACCAATGTCCCCCTGGAGCAGGCACAGCCGATCCCTGTGAGGACATGTTTTTCCAGTGCACAGGTCCCGTATTGGGCATTGCTGCACTTGTATGTGCCTACTCCATTGGATACCTTGCCTGGAAAGGCCTGCTGGCATTGATGCCCTATCTGCTTGGCGATGTTGAAAAGCGCCCGTGATAAATATTGTCTGGCCGGATATTGTTTATTCCTCACTGCTCATTGCACCCATTTGGCTGCCTGCCAGTGCCGCCTGAGATGCCAGTGTTTGGTCGAGTCCGCCGCGCTCCGGCGTGCTGACGCTGACCTGCACCTGCGGATTAACGGTAATGTCAGGCACGGACACCGTGCCGCGTGCGGTAATGGAAGTGGGCAGCATCGCGGCGGCTCGTTGGAGCGCGTTTACGGCCTGCTGCGCGCCGTCCCATCCAGTGTTCAATGTCGAATAAGCCTGGTTGACCAGTTCAGTGCGAGTCTGGGGACGCAGCGTGCCTTCTGGCGTGAGTTTGACTTCTTTCACCACCTGGGCGGTCTGCGTGCCGTTCAAGCCCAGCTTCAGCGCCTGGTCGCCGAACAAACCCAGCCGCGCCACATCACCTTGCACCGGCGCGCGGTCACTCGGCTCGGGGGCAACGCCCATTGCCCGTGCAAGTCCCTGAGCAATGGTGAAGTGGTCAGCGCCGCCAGCCAGCGGTTGTCCATCCAGGGTGCGCTGGACGCGCATCTGGGAGATGAAATCCCCCATGACTCCGGCGACGTTGTTGGCTCCCTCCACATGCATCAAACCCAGCATAGGCTGGGCGCTGCCGGTGCGCTCCAGCGCCTCCGCCGCGCTTTCCAGCCGCCCGGCAGCGCGGTCGAGCGTGGATGTATCACCTGCCGACTGGCCGGGAGAGCGCACAGCCCCGAGCGCAGCGATCCGTTCTTCGACTTCCTCACCGTGCATGTCATCCGTATAATCACTGCGTTCACGGTCCGCTCTGGCCTGGCCCGCCTGGGAACGGACATCGGCCCCCCACCGCACTGACCTGGTCCTCAACTCCTCCTGCTGCCGCCTGGGGACGTGCAGCTGGCGGAGCCAGTAAGGATTCAAGGGGAGTGAACGTGCCCATCCGTTGGGAGTAGATCGGCTTGGCGCGCGGTTCGGAATCTCCTTCGATAGGCAGCGGCTCGGCAGGCAGGGCCAGCGGCTCGCCATGTTTGCGTTTTTCACTCCGGTCACTGAGCAGCCACGCCCCGATCAATGGGCCAATAGTTTTACCCATCAGCGGAATACTCTGGCCAACCTGGCGCACCATCGCGCCTTCAGTGAATTCACCCGCCGATTCACCCAGTTCCGTACCGCGCAGGCCAGGGAGATAAGCCAGCGTGCGCGCCGCTGTACTCAGACTGCGCGAACCACCCAACATCAACCCGGCGGTTTGTGCTCCGGTGGCTCCACTGTTGAGGGCCGAAGCGCCCGCCAGCGCACTGCTGCCCACGTTCGTTGCCAGGGATGCCCCACCGGTGGCTACCGCTGCACCCGCTGCGACAGCACCCAATGCCACTGCGCCCGGCGCGACCATGACACCGCCAGTGGCCTGTCCCATCGCACCAAACAACCGGTTGATACTGTTCCAAACCGCCTTAATCCCGCTCCACAACAAAATCCAGATCAGGATGGAACAGATCAGGCTGACCCCTAACACCACCAGCGCATTGTGGGTCGCCGCCGCGCCGAGCAGGAACGAGACGATGAGCGACTGTAAGAGGGCGATGATGATGGTCTGGATGATCAACTCAATCCACATGTCCAGCACCGAACGCGCGATCACCTCGGTCTTTTTGAAAAAAGCGAATAAAATGGCGACTGCAAAACTTACAAAAGTGACGCCTTGCGCTATGGTCAGCAGCAGATAGATCAACTGCTCAATCACGCCAAAAATCACCAGCGGCCAGGCGGAGAAAATACGAAACTGGGCCGCACCCGCTCTGTCGAGTGACGCCTTACGCTGCTCGTCGCTCAGGTCACCAAACATCCAGGAGGCGGTCCCCACATAAAAATAGGAATCCTCGTAGAACTGCCAGTTGGTGGGCAGATCGCGCTCGTACATCGCCCCGCGCGGTTGAAAGCAGGCCGTGGGCACGGGTGATGGATACCCCATCACATCTTCCCCATCGGCCCGCAGGTAAGCCAATGCCACATCCAGACCATCCACCCCTGACCCAAACGGGGTCATGGTCGCGCCGGGCAAATACGGACCTAGAGCATCACACAATTCCAGGGGCGGCAGGTCGGTGCTGTTCACCGCTGCCAGCGACCCAAACGGGCTGCCGGCGCCTTGAATACTCTCCAGTGCTACATTGTAAAACCCGGAGCTGATGTCGCGCCGGAACTCATCCATGCCCTGGTAGAGGGATGGGCCAAGCTGGAAAAATACGGCTCCGGCCAGATACCACCCCATCGCGCTGCGTGGGCTGACCACGTCCAACTTCACGAAGGCCGCCAGCAGATAGGTGATACCCAGGACGATGAGGGCGATGACAAACGCCAGGCTCGCCGTGACGCGCATCTGGCTGCTGGTTTGCTGAATCAGCGGCGCAAAAGCATGGTCTACCAGCCAGCGGTTGATGAGATCAATGGTATGCCCCATCATGAACAACCCTTTTTGCAGCGACCATCCAGCCACCGCCAGCAGGTGCAGCAGGTCATACCAGAGTTTATCGATCTGGACTTTCAGTCCGTTGAGAATGTCGTCTACCCAGGGCATGGTTTAAGGCTCCTCAATCTCTCCGACGCAGACGGTATTCACTTCGTTGATCCACGACACGATATTGCGCCCCGGCACGATGGTCGGGTTCAGTCCATCCCGTGCGCTGGTATCCAGCGCATACGAGATGCGATGAGCGGTTCCGCGTGAACCGTAAGCTGCCAGGGTGAAGGTTTTTGTCATGCCCGGCTGGATGTCCGTCGCTTCATAGTTGGGCATCAGACCGGCTTCTTCCGCCGCCGCCAGACTCGCGCCCCAGACCCCATCCAGATCACTGCCACCGGAAAGAGTGATGGTGCTGACGTACATCTGCGCGGCGGGAAACACGTCATATTCGACGCTGCCGACATTCTTGATCTCCACCGTCCAGAGATAGATGGACTGTAACTGCCCCTCCACATCCAGTTCGGCGGCAGGCTGGTCACGGATTTCGATTACGCGAAAACGCAGGCGCAGGCCGGTGGGCTGCGCCGAAGTGTAGATAGCGTCGCCCACAAAATAATCGTTGGTGCGCACATAGTGGGTTGGCGTTGGCCAGGGGGTGTAGGTGGGACGCGGCGTGGGAGTGATGCTGCCCGGTGCGCCGCCCGGCGGCGGAATGAGCGGATTGGGATAAACATAGTAGTAAACCCGTGAGATACTGTGACTCCGGCTCGACCCGGTCACGCCGCTGGCGTAGATATTGATGGTGGCATAGGTCACATCGGTGGGGATGGTGATGGGATACAACCCGGTTTGGGTTGGGCCGGGGATAGTATCCACTGCGATATACCCGCCGCTGCCCGTCCAATAGTAGGGGTAAGTCGCCATACTCCCTGAAAACGAGAGGTACACTGTCCCTGCACTCTGACCGGTCCACTGGGCATAAATGGTATTGAAGTTGGGCGCGACTTGGTACCAGCTCACGTTGGCTGCAAAGTAGGCTGGCCAGGTGGGCAGGCTGGTCGGTGGCTGCGTCAGGGTCGGACGTGGTGTGGACGACGGGCAGAGATACTGTGGCAGGTCGCCGATGGTCAGGTTCTGTACTTCTCCCGCGCACGCCAGCGCAGCAGCGAACAGGGAGAATGCCACAACCATCCAGATTATCCTTCTCTCAGGTTTCATGCTTGTCTTCTAAGGAATAAGACCGGGTTGGTTACCAGCGGGCAGTAAGAGAGTGAAGGCGGACTCATTGCCGCGATACCCGTGCGAGATATCCCACGACTGGCCGAAGTAGGGCACGACCAGGCTGATCCGCGCGTTGGTCTGTAACTGGATGCGGGCATAACCTGAGTTGTCGGTGAAAGCCTGCTCCAGCACGCGGTTGGTCGCCACGTCCACGATCCGCACGGGGATACCGCGTACCCCTTCTGCCGGGTCCACCGAGCGATTGACGTTTTCATCGTAGGCGATGAT
>JACRBK010000356.1 GCA_016234525.1 Chloroflexota bacterium | reverse complement strand
CTCGATGTAAAACGCATCTTCGACCACATGGTTATTGGTCACAATATGCCCCTCAGTATCAATCACGAAACCGCTGCCGGTCCCCTGGCTGCCGTCGCGCGTCGCTACCGTGATATTGACCAACGAAGGAGTAACCTGCTGGTATAAGGCAGCGGTTTCTTGCTCGCTGCTGGTGGGCGAATAGGGATTGGCAGCAGGCAGCATAGGCAAGCCGACGCTGTCGCCTCCCTGGGCGCGCGCACGCCACACCCCGGCGATAGTCGCTACAGTCAGAACCACCGCTAGAAAAATGGTCATCAACGTCCGTTTGTTCATCACCTTGTCTCCCATATTGCACATTCTCAATATAGTGATAACACCGAAGTGTAAAAAATTTGTTGACGCAACCTGAGAAGATGATAAATAAAAGCGGGCCAATCTGCCCGCTTGATGGAATAATCTGGTTGAGATGAAGATGTTTGGAGGTAACTAGACTCGCACTCCAGGCCGGACATGGGCGATCACCTGATCGGTGAACTCGACTGTGCCGAGCGAGGGCGAACCCGGATCGGCAATATCGGCTGTGCGCGCCCCAGAGAGAAGTACGGTATCAACAGCTTGCTCAATCGCCTGGGCTTCCTGTTCGAGTTTCAGGCTGTGGCGCAGCAGCATGGCCGCGCTGAGAATAGTGGCGATAGGATTGGCAATCCCCTTGCCTGCGATGTCAGGGGCAGAGCCGTGAATCGGCTCATACACGCCGAATGTGCCGTTATTCAACGAGGCGGAAGGCAGCATCCCCAACGAACCCGCTAGCACCGACGCTTCATCGGTCAGAATATCGCCGAACAGATTGCCCGCCAACACGACATCATATTGGGCCGGGTAACGCATCAAATACATGGCGCAGGCATCGACCAATACATGCTCCAACTTGACATCAGGATATTCTTTCGCCACTTCGTTGACGGTGCGCCGCCACAACCGCATCGACGCTAACACATTCGCTTTATCGACTGAGACCAATCGCCCACTGCGCCGCCGGGCGGCTTCAAAGGCGACTCGCGCCACACGCCGGACCTCTTCTACCGTGTAAATCATGGTATCCCAGGCCCGATCCCCGTCGCCCTGTTCGGTGCGCGGGCCAAAATAGACATCACCAGTCAATTCGCGAACAAACAGAATATCCACGCCTTCCAACAGATCAGCGCGCAGCGGGGCATGTTTCGCCAGCGCGGGGTACGACTTCACCGGGCGCAGATTAGCGAACAGGTCAAAATGCTGGCGCAGCTTCAAGAGTCCCTGTTCCGGGCGCACCGGCGCAGTAGGATCAGACCACTTTGGCCCGCCTACCGCCCCAAGCAGCACCGCGTCGGCGGTGGCACAGGTCGCCAACGTGCTGTCAGGCAAGGGATTCCCTACGGCATCAATTGCACAGCCGCCGATCATCGCCTCTTCAAACGTGAAGGTGTGTCCATACGTGCTGGCGACGTGGCGCAGAACGCGCACCGCCTGGGCTACGATCTCCGGCCCGATGCCATCACCGGGCAGGGTCACAATTTTCGCTTGCATAGAATCTCCTCAAAGTTACTGGCCGTTTATCAGGCCATATTCCACACTATCGGCCAACGCCAGCCAACTCGCCTCGATGATATTGGGACTCGCGCCCACCGTGCTCCACCGCTGGTGGCCGTTCTGAGTGTCGATCAGCACGCGGGTGAGCGCCGCGGTTCCGCTTTCGCCGTCCAAAATACGGACCTTATAATCGGCCAGATGGAAGTGGGCAAGCTGCGGGAAAATGGGCACCAGTGCCTTACGCAGGGCATGGTCCAGCGCATTAACCGGGCCGTTGCCTTCACCGACGGTATGGATTTCTTCGCTGCCCACGCGCACCTTGACAGTGGCTTCGGCAAACAGGCCGCGCCCCTTACGATTTTCGACCACCACCATGAAGTCGATCAACTCAAAAGGAGGAACATAACCGGGCGACTGGCGGCGCATCAACATGGCGACTGAAGCTTCAGCGCCCTCGAAAACATAACCCCGGTTTTCGAGTTCTTTAACCTGCCCTAGCACTTTTTGAGCGTCATGTTCCGACAGGCCGAGACCATACTCTTCCGCCTTACTGAGCATATTCCCGCGCCCGCTCAGATCCGATATCAGGACGCGCATCTCATTGCCGACCAATCCCGGATCGATGTGCTGGTAACTATCGATATTACGGCGGATCGCGGCGACGTGCATCCCACCCTTATGCGCAAAAGCGCTTTTGCCCACATAAGCTGCACCGTTATTCGGAGCCATATTGGCGATCTCGGCGACAGTGCGCGCCACGTGGGTGATCTTAACCAGATGGCCTTCGGGCAGGCAGCGGCAGCCCATCTTCAATTCCAGATCAGGCACGATAGAACACAGGTTAGCATTACCGCAGCGTTCCCCATAACCGTTGATCGTCCCCTGCACCTGCGAAGCGCCAACGCGCACAGCGGCTAGGGTGTTGGCTACTGCCATTTCCCCGTCGTTATGTGTGTGAATGCCCACATTCACATTCGGGAAGGTTTGGATGACTTCTTGCACGACGCGCTCAAGTTCCCAGGGCAGCGAGCCGCCGTTGGTATCGCACAAGATCAGCCATTCAGCACCGCCGTCGAGTGCCGCTTGAAGTGTCTGAAAGGTGTAGTCTGCATCCAGCTTGTAACCGTCGAAAAAGTGTTCGGCGTCGTAGATCACTTCGCGCCCCTGTGCCTTGAGAAAAGCCAGGCTCTCGCGGATCAGGCGCAGATTTTCTTCGGGCGTGGTACGCAGCACCTCGCGAACATGCAGCATCGAGGTTTTACCGACGACCGTCACCACCGGGGTTTCAGCTTCCAGCAGGGCCAGAATATTCGTATCTTCGGCGGGTTGGCTGCCTACACGGCAGGTCATGCCAAAGGCAGCAATGCGGGCGTGTTTGAGGTCCAGGCTGCGCACTTGTTGAAAATAGGTTGCATCTTTGGGGTTAGACCCCGGCCAGCCGCCCTCAATGTATGCCACACCGAGATCATCCAGCAGCCGGGTTACTTTGAGTTTGTCTTCAACGGAAAGTGATACATTTTCGCCTTGCGTGCCATCACGCAAAGTCGTGTCATAAACCAGGACGGTGTTCATCTGCTCTGCCTCACTTTAGATTCTGTCGATTTGTCGAATGAGAGTGTCCTATTGGGCAGATGAACACCTGCTGCACCTGCCCCAGTATTTCGGAACAGGCACAGCGCCCGCTCCGATCAGCCGGTAATCTGGATGCCCAAAATATTACGCGCGTAAGGGATCAACCCGCCCGCCTGGATGATGCCCAGAACTACCGGGGGATACGGGCTGGCCTGGTAGGTTTTGCCCGTGCGGTGATTAGTGATCGTCCCGACGGCGAGGTCCACCGTCAGCACATCGTCTTTTTCAGCTTCTTGCGCGGCTTCCGGGCTTTCCAAAATCGGCAGGCCGATATTGATCGCGTTGCGGAAGAAGATACGCGCAAACGACTCAGCGATAATGCACGATACGCCCGCCCCTTTGATGCTGATCGGGGCGTGTTCACGGCTGGAACCGCAGCCAAAGTTTCTGCCGCCGACCATCACATCACCGGGCAGCACTTTTTGTGCAAAAGCCATATCCAGGTCTTCCATGCAGTGCGCCGCCAGCGTTTTAGGATCGGTGGTAACGAGATAACGGGCCGGAATGATCACATCCGTATCAATGTTGTCGCCGTATTTCCAGACTCTACCTTCGAATTTCATCAGCTATTTTCTCCCTTACCGTTACAGTTCGTCCGGGTGCGCCAGCCGCCCCATGATTGCGCTTGCCGCTGCGATGGCAGGATTCGCAAGGAAGACCCGCGCATCGCGGTGTCCCATCCGGCCTCGGAAGTTGCGATTGCTCGTGCTGACGCATACTTCTTCGCCAGCCAACACGCCCATGTGTCCGCCCAGGCACGGCCCGCAGGTGCTCACACTGACCGCGCCGCCCGCCATCGTGAACAGTTCGATCCAGCCTGCGCGCAGCGCTTGCAGATAAACCGCCTGCGAACCAGGGATGATCATGACGCGCACGTTAGGATCAAATTCGCGTCCGGTCTTTTGCAGCAGTTCGGCCACAATCGCCAAATCTTCAAAACGACCATTGGTGCAGCTTCCGATAAAGACTTGATCGACCTTTTCCGGTTTGATCTGGCTGATCGGGTGGACATTATCCGGTGAGTAGGGGCAGGCTACCTGTGGTTCCATGCCAGCGAGATCGAAGTCATGAACCGAAATATAAGTGGCATCGTCATCTGCGAAGTAAGGGGTATAAGGCCGCGTGGCACGCGGCTCAACATACGCCTGTGTGACTTCATCGAACGGGATAAACCCACACTTGCCGCCCGCTTCGATCACCATGTTCGCCATCGTCAACCGTTCGGACATCGAGAGGCCGCTAATGGCCGGTCCAGTGAATTCCATCGAACGGTACAGCGCCCCATCTACGGTGATCTCGCCAATCGTGCGCAGGATCAGGTCTTTGCCATAGACATAGTTTTGAGGCTGGCCATGATAGACAAACTTCATCGTATCCGGCACTTTAAGCCAGGTTTTTCCCGTCGCCATCGCAAACGCGATGTCGGTGGACCCCATACCCGTCGCCAGTGCGCCTAACGCGCCATAGGTGCAGGTGTGGCTGTCGCCGCCGACAACCAGATCGCCGGGCAGCACTAACCCACGCTCCGGCAGCACGACATGTTCGATCCCCGCGCGGCCTACCTGGAAGCGATTTTTAAGGTGCTGGTCTTCGGCAAAAATAGTCAAGGTACGGGTTTGCTCCGCGCTCTTGATGTCTTTGTTCGGTGCGAAATGGCTCGGCACCAACATCAGATTATCCGGGTCAAAGACCCGATCCACACCCATCGCCTGAAATGATTCGATAGCGATAGGCGCGGTGATGTCGTTCGCCATGACCACATCGGTTTTTACGGTAACAAGATCGCCCGCCGAGACTTCTCTCTTGTCTTCAGAGTGGGCGGCAATGATTTTCTCGGCTAATGTTTTCCCCATGATCTACTCCTATGATTGGCGTTTGTCTTTAGATTTCCAGCCGTAAGTTGAGGGACGGCACGGCGCTTGCAGGGCCGCTGCATCCCACTGCTGCGGGTAGGTCTGCGGTTTCGGGAACGGTTCAAACACACTGGCCTCTGATGGGCTGGCTTGGCTGTGGGTAGATTTGTCGTTCATGATCTGTTTCTCCTCAAAGTGTTATCGAACCACTGATACAGGCAAGGGATGGTTACTGCGCCTGGGCATGAACACGAATGGTGGCCGACGTGCCTTCAGGCGCGTGATCCTGGTAGCCGGTCGAGATCAACATCTTGTTGATAGCGGCGATATAGGCTTTGGCGCTGGCAACAATAATGTCCGTATCGGCCCCATGCCCACCAAAAGAACGCCGTCCATTTTCGTCGCGCCGGATGCGTACTGTCACTTCACCCAGCGCATCAATGCCTTCGGTGATCGCCGCTACGCGATATTCGACCAGGGTATTCGGAATCTGGGTGATATGATCAATCGCCTGATAAGTAGCGTCGACCGGCCCGGTTCCGATTCCGGCGTGGATATGAAGCTGTCCATCGGGGCCGCGCAGCTTGATCGTCGCGGTAGGCATTCCAGGTTGACCGCACGCCACCTGAATCCCTTCGAGTTTGTAGACTTCTTCAGGCCCGTAAAACTCATCGGCGATCAATGCCTCAATATCGGCGTCCGTGACCGTCTTTTTCTTGTCAGCCAGTTCTTTGAACCGCTGGAACATCAGGTTCAGTTGTTCGTCAGCCAGGTCATAACCCAGTTCTTGCAGCCGCACGCGGAAAGCATGGCGCCCGCTGTGTTTGCCCAGCACCAGATTACTCTGCGTCAGGCCCACCGATTCAGGAGTCATGATCTCGTAGGTGGACTGGTGTTTCAGCACGCCATCCTGATGAATCCCGGCTTCGTGACTGAAGGCGTTCGCGCCTACAATCGCTTTGTTCGGCTGCACATTCATGCCGGTATAGTTACTCACCATACGGCTGGTACGAATGAGCTGCGTCGTATCAATGGTTGAGTTCAAAGAGAACAGGTTAGGCCGCGTGCGTATTGCCATCACGACCTCTTCCAACGAGGTGTTGCCCGCGCGTTCGCCGATGCCGTTGATCGTGACTTCGGCTTGACGCGCCCCGGCCTGGAGTCCAGCCAGGGTGTTCGCCGTCGCCAACCCTAGATCATCGTGGCAGTGAACCGACCAGATCACACGATCTCCGCCAGGGGTTTCGGCGATCAATTTCTGTATCAGCGCGGCGTATTCGATGGGGGTGATATACCCCACTGTGTCAGGGATATTGAGCGTCGTTGCGCCCGCTTCAATCGCCACGCCCAGCACTTCGACCAAAAATTCAGGATCAGAGCGGCAGGCGTCTTCCGGCGAAAACTCGATGTCGGCGCACAGCGAACGCGCATAAGTAACCATCTCGCGCGTTTTGGCGACGACCTGTTCACGAGTCATGCGCAGTTTGTGCTGCATATGAATGTCAGAGGTCGCCAAAAACGTGTGGATGCGCGGCTTGGCCGCATCACATACAGCTTCCCAGGCTTTGTCGATATCATTCTGAGTCGCACGCGCCAGCCCGCAGATGATCGGGCCGTCCGGCGTGCCGACTTCACGCGCGACACGCCGCACG
>JACRBK010000355.1 GCA_016234525.1 Chloroflexota bacterium | reverse complement strand
TCGCGCTGCGTGGTCCCCGTTTGTAGACGAATTTGATACGGATGGCCTGGGGAGTTTGATCGCGATCAAACGCGGCAGCGGCCCTGAACCCCGCCGTAAGATCATGTTGTGCGCGCACATGGACGAGATCGCGCTGATTGTTGCGGAAATAGACGGCGCGTTTATCCGCACCGGGCCGCTGGGCGGGATTGATTATCGCCCACTGTTAGCGCAGCCGGTGTTGGTGCATGGGCGGCGAACGCTCAAGGGGGTGTTTGGCGCGGCCCCGCCCCATATGGCGACCGATCGCAAAAAATATCCTTCCTCTTTTGATCTCTGGGTGGATGTCGGACTGCCCGCCGAAGACCTCAACCAACTGGTGCGCGTGGGCGACCTGATCACTTTTGATGCCCCCTTTATCGAACTAAAAAGCAAACGTACCGCTGGAAAATCGTTGGATAACCGCGCTTCAGTGGCGGCGCTGACGCTCTGCCTGGATGAACTGACGCGCCGATCTCATGCCTGGGATGTGGTCGCGGTGGCGTCGGTTCAAGAGGAAGTCGGCTGTTATGGCGCTATCGCGGCAGCCTATAAGATTCAGCCGGATATGGCAGTAGCCATCGACGGCACGTTTGGCCTCCAGCGCGGTGTTGATGATGACGAAGGGTTTGCGTTAGGCAGCGGCCCGACTATTGGCCGGGGGCCGAATTTTCAGCCGCATTTGGTTAAGATGCTGCGCGATCTGGCGAAAGACCTGGAAATCAAAGTTCAGTTGGAGGTGCTGCCCGGCAACAGCGGTACAGACGCCTGGTTTATCCAGGTCAGCCGTGACGGAGTCCCGTCTTTGCTGGTCAGTATTCCGCTGCGCTCTATGCACACCCCGGCGGAAGTGGTGGACCTGCGTGACATTACCCGCGCGGCGCGGCTGCTGGCGGCGTTTGTAGCGGGCCTGGACCCCGATGTTTTGGATAAGATCGCCTGGACACAGCAGGAAACCGAAGAGGATGACGACGAATGACCGTAGAACTGCTGCGCGAACTGTGTGAGGCGATTGGGGTTTCGGGGGATGAAGGTGACATCCGCGACCTGATTTTAAAACATATCCGCGATTATGTGGAAGACATCCAGATTGATCCGATGGGCAGCCTGCTGGCGGTCAAACGCGGCACGGGGCAGGTTAAGCTGCGCGTGATGGCGGCGGCGCATATGGATGAAGTCGGGATGACTATCACGGGGTTCGACAGCGATGGCTCACTCCGTTTTCAGCAGGTAGGCGGGTTGGATGCGCGCATTTTGCCGGGAACCCGCGTGCTGGTTGGGCCAAAACGTCTGCCGGGCGTGATCTCGTGGGTTCCGATTCATCTTAACCCCAGCGAAGACGCGGTAGCGATGGACCGGCTGCGTATTGACATCGGCGCGACCAGCAAAGAATCCGCACAGAGCGGATTAGAGCGCGGTGATTTGATCGCGTTTGCCAGCGAATTTGTCGAGCTTGGCCCGACGGTGCGGTGTAAAGCTTTCGATGATCGGGCGGGCTGCGCCTCGCTGATTAAGCTAATCCAGGGCGATCCGTTCCCGTTTGATCTGCATGTCGCGTTCACCGTGCAAGAGGAAGTCGGGCTGCGCGGGGCGAAAGTCGCGGCCCAGCGGATTCAGCCGGATGTGGCGTTTGTGTTAGAGAGCACCGCCTGTCACGATCTGCCCCAAAACCCTGACGAACCCGATCAAACGACGATCACCCGGTTAGGCGCTGGCCCGGCGATCACCGTGATGGATCACTCGATGATCAGCGATCCTCGCCTGGTACGTCATCTTGTGCGTATAGCAGAGGCCCAGGGAATCCCGCATCAATTCCGCTCCCCGCAGCACGCCGGGGGGACAGACGCGGGCGCGATCCACAAAACGGGGATCGGTGTGCCGAGTGTGGTCGTTGCGAATCCCTGCCGTTATTTACACGGCCCGCACCTGATCATGAGCCTGTCGGACTGGGAAAACCAGAGCCGGTTGGTGCGCGCCGCCTGGATGGAATTAACGCCTGCTGTTCTGGAAAGGTAGAGACTCGTGGAAGCACTGATTAAAACATTAGCCGAAGCCTGGGGGCCGCCTGGGTTTGAACACCGCGTGCGTGACCTGATCCGCGCCGAAGTTGAGCCATTGGCGGATGAACTGCGCGTCGATCCGCTCGGTAACCTGATCTGCCGCGTGGGGAACGGCCCTAAACGGGTCATGTTAGCCGCGCATATGGACGAGATCGGGCTGATGATCAGCCACATTGACCGGCAGGGATTCGCGCGTTTTGCCCCGATGGGAACGCTGTTCCCGGCGACTCTGCTCGGCGCGCGCGTGCGTTTTGAAAACGGCGTGATCGGCTCTATCGGTGTCGAACACCAATACAGCAAGCGCCGCGAACTGCCTGAAACCGGCGGTTTTTATATTGATATTGAGCAAGATTCCGCAGGCCAGCGGCAGGTGAACGTGGGCGATCCGGGTGCGTTTGCTGGTGAAGTAGTCTGGCGCGGCGAGCGTGTGATCGGCAAAAGCCTGGATGACCGGCTCGGCTGCGCGGTGTTGATCGAAGCGCTGCGCCGGGTCAAACAAAGCGGAACACCGCACAGCGTTTACGGCGTTTTCACCGTCCAGGAAGAAGTCGGGTCGCGCGGCGCAGGTCCGGCAGCGTATGGGCTTGATCCTCACCTGGGGATCGCACTGGATGTCACCTCTACGAGTGATGTTCCGCATGGGCGATCCGGTCAGGTGAAGTTGGGTGCTGGGCCGGTGATCCTGGCCCGTGACGGCGGGGTGATTGCTCCCCCGAAGGTGAGAGACTTGATGATCCGGGCCGCTGAATCCGCCGGGCTGACCTATCAGGTCCAGGTGATCGAAGGGGTTGCCACCGACGGGCGCGAGATGCAGATCGCCCGCGCTGGTGTGCCGACCGGCACGCTTTCGATTCCAC
>JACRBK010000354.1 GCA_016234525.1 Chloroflexota bacterium | reverse complement strand
GTGCTCAAACAGGCGGTGATCTGCCTGCTGAGTGAAATTCTTAAACATCTGTCAGGGGGCAGCGAGGTTATTATCCACCCCTACCCAGAAAATCATGAGAGCGCGATCCGTTTTTCGGTGCTGGCTCAGGCAGGCAGCGCCCCCGACCTGTGCGATAAATTAGCCCAGCATCCTACCATCAACTCGCTGGTGGATACGATAGGTGCGGAACTCACTTTCCAGGTTGAAGTTTCATCTCCACAGCAGATTGTTTTGCATCTGCCTTATCACCAGCGCACGCTGCTGGTGATTGACGATAACCCCGACGTGATCGCCCTGATCGAGCGTTATGTGGCCCAATCCCAATATACCGTGGTCGGCTCGTTAGAAGCTCAACAGGGGATCAACCTGGCGCATCGTCTTTCCCCGTTTGTGATCATGTTAGATGTCATGATGCCAGGGGCCGACGGGTGGGAAGTGTTGCAGCATCTCAAGACGCAGCCTGCGACCCGCCATATCCCCGTCCTCATCTGTTCCGTGTTAGATACGCCTGAACTGGCGTTTTCTTTGGGGGCAGACTTCTTCCTCAAAAAACCGCCGGGGCGCGTCGAACTGCTCAGGATTTTAGGACAGATGGTGGGATAAGCTGCCCGCTGATCGCCTCAATACAGCGCACTAACTCCATCGGCTGGAATCCGCCTGCTTTGCGCAGCACAATCTCTCCTTTGACCAGCGGCAAAATAGTATTTGTCGTGCTGCCGTCAGACACCACAATCACCGGGATTTTGTCGAGGACAGGCGTGCTTTTCAGATATTCGAGCATCGTGAAGCCATCCATATCCGGCAGCGAAAAATCCAGCAAGATCACATCCGGCGGATCGGTGCGCATCATTGCCAGGGCATCCATCCCTGTCAAAGCGGTCCCGACTGTGTAGTTTTCGGGCGCCGTCTGAAAAAAACGGCTGTACATCCGCAGCATATCACGCTCGCCCGCCGCAATCATCACCCGTTGAATGGGTTGTTCGATCCCTTGCAGCGCCGCAAAAATCTGCTGCCGGGTGACCGGTTTCACCAAACAGTCGACCAGCCCCATCATCCGCGCGGCCTGCCGCCCACTGGGCATAGGACAGGTGATCAGGGTGATTTCGGGGCTAACACTGGCTACTTGTTGTTGGAGCGCGGTCACATCGGCATAGGTGTCACAGATAACCGCTAACGGGTGGGTCGATTTCAACAGGGTGTGGACATCGCGCAGACTTTGTGCCGCGTGGACCGTGTGCTGTGTGATGTATCCCCGAAACATTTGCACAATGGCCGGGTCATTTTCCCAGATGATCACCTGCCGCGCCTGATTTTCGTCGACGGGCTGATACGGTGACGGATGCGCGGTAAAAAGCGTGGATTCGGTCAACGGCAGCGTGAAGTAGAAGGTGCTGCCCTTGCCGGGAATACCCTCACTTTCAGCCCACATACGCCCGCCATGCTGCGTAATGAACTGGCGGCTGAGCGCTAACCCTAAGCCGGTCCCGCCGCGTTTGCGCGAAAGGTTTGATTCGACCTGATAGAACTCTTCAAACACCCGGTCGAGCTGCTCTTTAGGGATGCCCATGCCTGTGTCTTGAATGCTGACGGTAATCTCTCTTTCATCCACCCTGGCGCGCAGCGTGATCCGCCCTTTATCGGAAAAACGCACCGCATTCGTTAACAGAGTGAGCATCACCTGGCGCACCCGTGTACGATCCAGGCAGACTGCCGGAAGTTGGGACGGCACATCGAGCCGCAGTTCCAGCTTTTTCCCCTGGATCAGCCCTTGCGCGATGCGGATCGCTTCGTCAATGACCTGATGCGGATCAGTTTCTTCTTTGACAATCGCAAGCTGGGCGGCTTCGATCTGCGAAATATCCAGAATATCGCTGATCAGGCTTTGCAGGTGCGTTGCGTTGCGATAAATGGCCTGAATATCGGGCCGGTAAGCGGGCGGCGGCGGGCCGCCATAGGCTTCGGGAGCCGTCGCCATCACCTCGCTGAACCCGACAATCAGGTTAATCGGCGTGCGTAGTTCGTGGCTCACATTGGCGGCAAACTGAGCTTTGAGCCGTCGGGCTTCTTCCGCTGAGTTGAGCGCATATCGAAGCTGGATATTCAGCCGGTGCTGATTCTCTTGTGACAGTTTGAGCGCCGCCGCCATTCGTGCGATCTCGCCGCGCTGATCACGAGCCTTTTTCATCTGTTCGACGGCATAGGATTGGTAATGGTGGGTGATGTCCAGCGTTTGCAGCAGCCCGTGTGATACTACATAACTGGTGATCAAACTGATCCACAAAAACAGCGCCGCGCCGAAAGTGATTTCGGATGGCGCGAACAATAAAATAAACGCGGTACTTGCCAGGGCTAATACGACCTGAGACCAGAGCCGCATCAGGCTGGTAGCGAATAGGACTACTGTCGCGAAAAAATAATAAACAACAGGCTGTGAGAGATTCTGCGTAGCGGCGGCAACACATCCCCACAACCCCCAGATCAGGATATAAACCGCCAACCGAAAATGCCGGTGACTCAGCCCAAAAGTGACCCCGCAGATCACAATCACGACCGCCCCTAACAGCATAAACTGTTTGGAATTTCCGCCGGTCAAGGGATTCGCCAAAATTGTGGCGATCCAGATCACCAGATAGATCACCGCCAGGATACGGTTGAAGGTGGATTTTTGGATATCAATCAGAATACTGTGATCGTTTGAAAGGGAAGTCATTGTGTCTCCAAGCCACCATCGTGCAAAAACGCACTCAGACGGATAGGTTATTTTACCAGCTTGCCAGAGTGGATACACCCCAGGGTAGGGAATGGGCATACTCACCCCCAAAAATCATCAAGTATCTGAAGGCGGATTAGGCCGTTCGACCTATTTGAAATTCCCCTATTTAACCCTATAGCCCTAATTGCCATCGCTCTAAACTAAAAAGAGGCTGAGAGATTGCGGCCCAATCATTCTGAACAGTCTGGAGATGACAAAAATGACTCTCGTGGAATTCCTTCTGTTACTGCTCATCGCTGGCCTGGCTGGCGCAGCAGGTCAATCGATAGCCGGTTACGAACTCGGTGGTTGTCTGGTATCGATTGTTGTCGGGTTTGTGGGTGCCTATATCGGGATGTGGCTGGCGCGTGAACTCGGCCTCCCCGAATTTTTGGTCATTACCATTGACCGAAATACTTTTCCGGTGATCTGGTCGGTGATAGGCTCGGCTCTCTTTGCGTTGACCGTTGGCATGATAACGAGGCGACGTACACTCGCCTAGTCTACAGAAGGTGACATATGACGATCACGATTGACGCGAATATGATATCCCTGCTCCTGATTGGCTTCGTGGCAGGCACCGCCGCTGCCAGTATCATGGGGGGGCACAGAGCACCCTCAATGTGGCTGCAAAACGGCGTTATTGGAATACTGGGAGCCTTTCTGGGGAAAATTATCTTCGATCTGCTGAATATCACCATCCCTGAGATACTCACGGGTACGATCACGGTCGCTGATATTCTGGTAGCTCTAACAGGCGCTCTTGTCCTGATGTTCGTTGCTCGACGAGTGCTTTGATCTGATTCAGGCAGAAAGGGAGAGGAATATCCAAAATTCCTCTCCCTTTCTATTGATTACACCATCGCGGGAGACTAACTCACTCAGCGCTTAGGTTAAAGCAACTCGTCGCGAGTCACCCTCAACCGGATACGCTCGGTGAATACATCCCGGATTTGATCAGGCGTGATATAACGATCGGCGTGAAGCAGGCCGGTATCGAGCCGGACGAATCCGCTCTGAAGGATCTGTTCCCGAGTCTCTACGGGAATATGTGCGGCTGTGGTGAGCGCTGCTACCACATTCCTCAAGGTGTCATCCCCCATCGTGTCAACGTCAAGAATATAACCCTCAGGGAGTTTTACATACTTAACGATCCCGATCTTGTTGTTGTCGAGATCGTAGACTTCCATACCAGGGTGAATATCCAACAATACGCTGGTTTCTGGGACCATCATATTATCCTCACTTTGGTCAAGCCCAACGGATGTCTCAGATTATAGGGAGGAGACGTGGCGAACAGATGAGCCGTATGGAGGATTGTGGAGTAGGTCAGATGATGGATTGCCCATCAAATGAGCCGTTTGCCGGATGACTTATGTTATACCGTGAGGTTTGGTCCTTCGATCCTACAGGCTACTCCCCCATCTGGTCTAGAAAAGGATAGGCTTTCCGGCTGTTCCCAGCCTCCTCAAAATAAAATATTCTGAAGTTACTATTCGCCGGTTATTACGAGGTAAAAACTCATGGCCGCAGTTGAAAATCGATTCCTCCAATATGTGCAGGAGGGGATGAAGGTCTATGATCGCCAGGGATCAAAAGTCGGCAAAGTGATTCAAGTGTACTCTGGCGCCTATGAATATCTCCCAGGGGAAAAGGCCGTAGCCCTTATGGACTTGGACAAAGAACTGCTGCCTGACGCTGTGCGCGGGCTGTTCTCTTCCGATCGTTTTCCTGCCGAAGTCCGCGAGCGCCTGTTGCAGATAGGGTTCATAAAAATCGACACTGGGCTGTTTGCATCGGACCGTTATGCCCTGGGAGATCAGGTCGACATGGTCCATGATGACGGTGTTTACCTGCGTGTAGACAAAGACGAAACGCTCAAGTTCTAAGACACCACCTGCCCTATCCATCGCGTGCAGGGGCGGATGGGCGCGTCCGCCCCTGATTACATTTTTATCACGTTGTCCCCGCACACTTCCACCCAGAGCGAAATGCAGCCTTACCGGCACAGGATGTTCAGAAGTTCCCCAAAAACATTCATCACCGCCTGGGCATAACGCCTCGTTTTGTTTTACGATCCCTGATAATGTGTCGTTAATTTGTGAGGAAAACAAGATGAGGGGCCACCTTATCCGCACGTTGTATCAGGTGGCGAGAGGGCGGTGCGCGCCTCGTGAACAACGATGACGGGCATGGTTTTGAGAGTGAACAGATCGCGCCTACCAGCCTGGGAATGGGCATTATGCGGGAGCGTGCGGATAGCGTAGGCGCGCAGTTGAAGATTTCCAGCGTGGTGGGCGAGGGGACTCGGATAACCCTGCCCTGGAAAGAAGGAGAGAAATCAACCCATGAGTGAGGTTATTCGCGTGATGATCGTGGATGATCATGATATTGTGCGGGCCGGATTGATTCATATGATCCATACTTTCGACGACCTCGAAATGGTTGGCGAGGCCGCCAGTGGTGAGCAGGCGATTCAGTTGTGCGCTACGGTGAAACCGGACGTCATTCTGATGGATCTGGTGATGCCCGGCATGACCGGCGTCACCGTTACCAAACATATTCATGCCGCCTATCCAGACATCCGGATTATTGTCTTGACCACTTTCAAGGAAGATAATCTGGTGCAAGGCGCGTTAGAAGCAGGCGCGATCAGCTATTTGCTCAAGAATGTGTCCATTGACGATCTGGCGCGCGCGATTCGGAATGCCTACGCGGGCCATGCCACACTGTCTCCCGAAGCGGCGCAGGTCTTGATCAGCGCGGTGACTCGCCCTCCGCAGATCGGTCATGATCTGACTGAACGTGAGCGCGAGGTGCTGGCGCTTATTGTCGAAGGGCTGAGTAACTACGAGATTGCAGAATATCTGACTATCAGTCACTCGACCGTTAAAAACCACGTGAGCAACGTTCTTTCTAAATTAAACGCGGCGAATCGCGCTGAAGCGGTCGCCATCGCGCTGCAAAACAAAGTGGTGGATGAGGGTTCTACCGAATAACATTTGTTTTCCGCCTATCTGAAGTTACTCCAAAAATTAACACGCCCCAGAGAAACCCTCCAGGGCGTGTGTTTTCGAGTGGGCGGCGTGCGCAGCGG
Organism: Chloroflexota bacterium; assembly: GCA_016234525.1. Taxonomy (GTDB): domain Bacteria; phylum Chloroflexota; class Anaerolineae; order Aggregatilineales; family Aggregatilineaceae; genus JACRBK01. Next base: position 7,358 of record JACRBK010000354.1, on the reverse strand, counting down.
TCACCGGATTGCGCACGCCGTCACCTCAAAAGTCTGGCTTTTACGTTAGCCCGTGACAGTCAGTTCGAATTCCATGCCGCTCTCAGCGTGATCGGAGACAGGGCAGTAGATTCGATACGTTCCTGGCGAAAGCTCGATTTCCAAAGTGCGAGTTTCACCGGGCGCGAGATCAGTCTCAAACCCCTGCTCGACCCCGTTTCCTTCGATCTCGAAGTTATGCGGAACGGTGCCATCATTGGTCACAGTAAAAACGACCTTTCCGGCGGGGATACTGGCTGGCATGACAATACCCCACTCGGTTAAGCTCACGGTCTCAGAGGTAAAGGACTCCAGAGCCTCGGCTTCACCATCAACCGGTTGTTCGGGGGGCAGAATGACCAGCGAATCCATCACAGGAGAACCGCCCGCATCCAACACAGGCATGTCTGCGCCATCGACCTCACCAAACTCGTAGGTAGCTGCTGTGCCGGTGTCGTAGTGGAGCATAGCCCAGACGGTGTTTCCAATCGTCGAAGGTTCAATCACCACGACAACCCCAGTACTCAAGCCCACTGGCAGCACGCTGCTGTAACCTAACACCTCGCCCGGCGCGCCGCCGTCATCGGCGTGAATCACGAGCCAGCCTGATTGATCGAGCAGCACCTGGCTGAACCATAATTCATTCGAAGTGCCGAGCGGCTGATCGTATACACGCACATGCGGAGCGGTCCAGATGGGAAGTGCGGCGTTCTGGTTCCCGACAGAAATCGCCTCATCGGCGCCTTCTACCGTGCCGAACTCAAATTCACCGGCAATCCCGGTATCGGCGTGCAGCACCGGCCAGACAATCGGCGTTACAGCGTCGGACAGAGTAACGGACAGATCGGCTGTCGTACCGTCATTCACCGCCGTATACCCCAACACCTCACCAGGGGTTCCGCTTTCGTCGGCGTGAATCGCCAGCCAACCATTTTGGGGCGAAGTCACGGAGGATATGGCGAACTGACCACTCGTGATCAGTTGGTCATAGACCTGGATCGCGGCAATATTAAAAGACGCCATCACAGGTTCACCGTTAACCTCGACCGGGGCATCTGCGCCATCCTTCGCGCCGAACTCGAAGGTTCCGATCTCGTTATCATCTTTATGGATCATCGCGAACACCAGCGGCGTTGCCAGGGTCATATCGATGGGAACCCAGACATCGGGATAGGTTCCGCTTTCCATGTACAGGGTTCCGAGCGTGTTACCCGGAGCACCCGCGCCGTCATCGGCGTGGATCACCAGCCAACCGGGCTGATCCAGGGTTACGCTCTCAAAATTGACCATGCCATTCACCGAGACCTGATCAAAGACGACAAACGCCGCTCCAAAATCCTGCGCACCGACTGGAAGCGCCAGAGTTGCAGCCAGGAGCACGATCACAGACAAACCTAGAAACTTCTTCATCACCTTTTCTCCTTGTTTAGCTCACCTATCCGGTGCCAGCGGTTACGATGACCGTACCATCCATGCCCGAATGAGGCGCGCAGTGGTACACATAGGTACCAGGTTCTGTAAATGTGAACGAGAAGGTTCCGCCAGCAGCGATATCCCCAGAGCTAAAAAGACCAGTGGGGTTTTCGCGCGGCCCAGCCGTGACAGTGTGGGTATCTGCATCTTGATTCGTCCAGATAACCGTTGTGCCAACTGTGACCTCGATCTGTTGAGGCTGAAAGGTGGTATTCACCATAACTACCTCAGCGGCTGCCGGAAGTGTGGGCAGCGGGGTGGTGGGGGGAGGATTGGATTCATCATTACCCTCATCGTCCTTGTCGCTGTCACACGCGGCCAACAGCAGCACAAGCACGGACAGTATGATGATCAGTAACCATGCTTTGTGACTTCGCATGTTGTTCTGCTCCTTAGGCTAACCCAACAGATACGAAGTCAGTGTAAAACGAACAGCTACCCATGATCATGGGCAGATCGGGCCGTTCTAAAATGGGAAGTTGGGAGGATGTCGCATGGCCCAATGGGCTGAACTCTTCGGCAAAAAGTCCTTTTTTCCTATTCCGAAATTCAAAACACTCAACAAAACCTAACCTTCAAATTTGGGCTAAGTCTGATGCTGAAGGTTAGGTTATCTGGTTGGTCTGGGCATGACGAAAGACGCTCTGGGGCAAAACACCACCAGAGCGGGGAATAAAACGATTCAGGCTGATCGAATGGTTGCTTTGTCAAAAGATTGATGAGCCGCTGCTGTCGTCAACCGGGATACGGCGGCAGAACCTTGCGAAAACTTCCCAGGGTAATAGTATTGGCTTTTTGCCCGGTGTCTGTTTGTTTTGCGGGGAGCGGCGCGTCCCAGCCGATAATAGACAGGCGGATTTCATAAGGACCAGGAGGGAGTTCGACGATCTCTATCTGCTGCGATAGACAAAGGTTTTTTCCGGCGGGCAGCCAAAAATCCTGCCGAAGGATTTCTTCTCCATCCGGTTTGTTCAGAGTCAAAAACACATGGTAGGTACTGGCCGGAATGCCTGCCCCGGCGGACCAACCCATCTGGATCGGCAGCAGGTTATCCGCTTCGGCGGGCAGGAGGTCCACCAGACTCAATCCCAGCACTTGCGGCGGCGGCAGAAGTCCATCGCCAAACCGATAACGGGCCGGGTCAGGCAGTCGCGCAAAGAGTTGGAGCCAAAAGCTAGGGCCGCCAGAATACCACCCGCAGAAAGCATAGTTTTCTGATAGTTGCTGCTGAAATTCAGTCGGCGAGAAAGAATCAGGTGGCATATCGTAGGCCACCCAGAAACGCGCGGCGGATGCGGTTTGGTCGGTGGCTCGCGCGATGTCCTCGGAACGGTTACTGATGTTCCATTTTTCACTGGGGATAAAAAATGTCGGGCTGTTCAGCTCTGTTGTATAGAATTTGAAAGCCGAAATATCGCCGTGATAGTAGCCGAAAAACGCAAACGCATCGCCGGGGCGTTCGTTCGCTTGTACATTCTCGCCCAATGTCTGCCAGTCGGGGGTCCATGCGCCATCCAGGTTGAGTTCGCGCGCGAATTCAACACCAGGGCTGTGCCAGATGCCAGTGACCAACCAGACCGCCAGGATCAGATCTGGACGCACGCCGCGCTGCCTCAGTTGATCGATTCCCAGGCCCGCCAACAACGCCAGAAACGGCCATAAGGGTAGCAAATAACGAAGGCGCGGTTTCACCAGCACGTGCAGTTCGAGGTTAGTCAGAACATAGAGGGCCACTGCTGCGATGGTTATGAACCATAATGCGGTGGCGCTGCGACCTCGCCCGGTAACGGCATAGGCGATCACAATGGCAAACAACGGCAGGCTGGCGTTGCTAAAAGCATAGCCGACATGCAGCAGCATTTCGCCAGGGGACATCGTATCAGACAGCAGCGGCTGATCGGCAAAGGGCCGCGCCAGCCGCCACAGCGTCCCGAACCAGGGTAAAAAGAGTGCTCCGCCGAGCGCCAGTAAAATCGCTGTGGTCCACCAACGGCGGTCTTTTTTCACCCACAACACATGATACAGCCCGATAGCTCCAACTGGCATCAACCCCATATAACTCAGGTAGGGCAGGCTCATCACTCCGGCGACTAACCCCCCGGCGGCCCAGCGGCTGGGTCGTTTGGCGCTGATCATGTACCAATACATCCACAGGGTAAATACCGTCATGCCGGTCAGTGCCGAATACTGGCGCAGTTCGTGCATATAATGGACGAGGACGGCGGACGAACTCAGCACTGCCGCCGCGAAAAAACCGACACGCCGGGAAAACATGCTGGTTCCCACGCGGTAAGTAACAGCTACCGCCAGCATTCCAAACAAGAGCGCGAGCGCCCGGTCAGCAAAAGGTGTCCAGCCCACCAGTTGGCCCCAACCTGCCAGCAGAATGAAAAAACCAGGGGGATGAAAGGGATCGTTTTCGGCAATAAAATTCCATACGTCTATGGGGCTGCGGCGAGGAAAGCTCGCGCCGCCCGCTTTCATCAGCGAGTGAACTTCGTCATACCACAGATTATCGCCGGTCAGGTATCGGCTTCCCAAGGCCGCCGCCAACAGCAGCAGGAGGATCGCCCAGCCCCATGATTGGTAAGTGGGAGCGGGGAGTGGCAGTCGTTTCAGTCGCAAAATGATGGGTTTGAGTGTCATAGGTCAGGGGGAAGTTTCGGGCCGAATCAGGATAATTCCGGCGATGACCGGATCGTTGATTTTTTTACCGCTGTACGAAATATTAAGCGTCAGCAGCGACATCGAAGCGTGTACCGTCGCGGGGAGTTCGGGCGGCGCGTTGCCCAGGATTACCAGCGGATCGGGTGATGATTCGAGATACCAGGCTAAATAAGCCTGATAATCGGCTTTCGAAAATAAAAATTGGTTGCGTAACGCCAGGTCTGTCCGCTGATGTTCAACCATCTGCAAATATTGCAGGGGAACAATATCCCACCAGTGGCCCAATACGACGGCGTTGGGGGGAATCTCAGCCAGCAAATGTTCGGCACGGGTGCGCACGGTGCGGTCTGAACTGAGATTGAGCAGTGGGAAGTTGATCACCAGCAAAATCATGGGCAGGCCGAAGGCGAGGATCGGGCGCAGACGGGATGATGGCGTCAGGCGGCGCAGTCCAAAGGCGATCATGATCGCCCACAATAAATAGGTGGGGCCAAACATGGTTTCGACATCAGAAACGCCATAACAGGCATAAAAATAGGTATAGGGGAGGGTAAAAGCAATCCATATCCAGAACAGCCGGCGTTCGGTCTGGTAAACATCGTAGATCCCCAACCCGCCGATTAACACCCCGACGCCTAAATAATTGCCCCAAAACAATGAGAAAAACTGTCCCAGGTCGGGCAGCAGCCCATCTGCGAAAAACATCCCTGAAAACTGCCGTCCGCTGAGCAGCCACCATATCCCACCCGGTGTGCGTAAGTCAATCGCCTCAAAAGTGCCCTGGGTGTTATAGACACCCGCCAGATTCAGCGCGGGGTCCGCCCTATAACGAACCGGAAAGTAGATCAACGATATGCCGACGATACTCACCGCCAGCAGCGCCGCCCATACGCAGTCGCGCCAGCGAAAGTTGAGCAGCCGGAAACTGATCACCATGCCGGGCGCGAACAGGATCGAGGCGGGGTGAGTCGATACGGCCAGCCCGAATACGCCGCCCAGCGTGATCACCAGCCGCGAACGAGATGCGGGATCCGGGCTGCGGTAGAGCAGGGCCAGCACAGCCAGCATGAGTGCCAGGGTAAAGATCTGTGAGGCATATATTTCGGCGACGATCCCTGTCGCCCAGACATAATAGGACCACATGAAACCTAATGCCGCCGCCAGCGCCGCCCACCATTGGCCGGTCAGGCGGAGCAGCAGCGCATAGAGTATGGGAGCGACCAATGCCAGATTAACAGCGGAAAACAGATTCACGCGAAAGCCGAGATCGCCCACCGGAAGCCAGGTAAAACTATGTGCTGCCGTCAAATACAGGGCATAACCGGGCGCATGGACTATCCCCAGTGTGGCTGCGCCAATGGCAAATTCCGCACTATCCAGGGTGTACAGGGTGGGGGCCAGCGTTTCAAGCAGCACGGCCAGACACACGACAAACACCGCCACCTGGGGAAACCAAAGCTGGTTGATCAGGCGCGTGACCGTCTTAAGCGGCACAGGATAGGACATTGCGGCAATCTCTAGTGGTGGAAATGAATAAAAAAGCGCCGCCAATGGGTTCAGCGGCGCTCTGACCTTTATCATACTCGATTATTTAACAATACGGGTGGGCAGCGGGGTTCCCTGCCATACGGCGTCGTAGTTCGGCCCCATGGTAGAAACCGGGACCCAAAGATACTGGCAGACCCACACGATCTTGTAGAAGCTCTCGCTGGCATCCTGACCGATCACCCAGGCTGTTTTCGGGAGCGCGGGGGTTGCGCCAATGTTGTACTCGATGCTGGCACTTTCTGCATCCGGCGCCCAAAACAGTTGTGTATCGCTCAAGAAACTACCGACAACAGAACCATCAGGAATATCCACCTGGCATCCTGGTTCAGCAGCGCCTTCATAAGCTGAATCGTCTTGCGCGGCCACCAGGCCGGACCAGCTAAAATGCCCATAGGGAATTCCCGTCAAGGCAAAGACAGCCACAACAGCCGTCACTACTATAACCACAATCCCCAGCAACTTGCGGTTTGAGTTCATTGAGATTCTCCTTATGATACTAGAATATGGCATGTAAAATCAGTGCTTTGTTTAGGGTAACAGGAGTTGGGCGGCAAATATCAGGGCGCAGCATACAGACAACCAGTTAAGCCCATTTATTTTTGCTCAAATTAGTACCCCTTTCCTATAAGCATAATTGAAATGATTTTATATAGCAATATCAAAATAATAAAAATGTTTTGTTTTTTTGGACCTTCTCACGATAATTAAAATCTGTATATCCACCTAATATTTCAATGGAACTCCACCCTTTAACGGCCTTGATCGTGCAGGAGTACTATGTCAACTCGTGTGGTTTCAGCCGGACTCAAGGTCAACGAGATCGTTGTGCTGCGTATTGGCCTGTTATGCGCGGGTGGTTGGCTGGTGCTCGCCGCACTGCGTGCCGGATCATCAGGACTGCTGCCCGAAGTACACACCCTGATCTATTTGATGATCGCTGCCGGAGCAGGGGGACTGGCATTGATTCTGGCCGCTGGTCTGCACCACCCGTTGAATGGACTGCGCTGGTTTATCCTGGCGGCGCTGGTCGCCGAGGTGCTGATCAGTGCGGTGGTGTGGGTAAAAAGTTCTCCGCGTCCTGCTTATGTTCGGATAGACTCCGGGTTATACCTGGAAATGGCCGCCGACATGGTCCGGCATGGCGAGAATCCGTATGAGTGGGATTTTTCGGCGGTCTATGAAATCTACCGGACCGATCAGGCATCACTAACGCCAGCCATTGATGGATCAACGGTGGGCCGTTATGCTTATCCGGCGCTGAGTTTTTTACTGGCGATCCCCTTCCAAATGATCGGACTGCCGGGTGCGTTTATGCTCACGGTCACGGCTCAACTTTTGGTGTTGGTTGCGCTGTTCCTCGGCGCGCCGCGCGCGATCCAACCGCTGATCTTGTTCCCGCTGGTTGTGGGGACAAATTTCACCACCAGCGCGCTCTTGGGCAGCATTGATATTGTATGGGCGCTGCTGCTCACGCTGATGATCGTGATCTGGCGCAGACCGTATGGACGCGCCGTGTTGTATGGGTTGGCGGCAGCTTTCAAACAGAATGTCTGGCTGCTGGCCCCATTTTTGTTGATTCGATTGTGGAAAGAGAACGAGGATGTTGATCGGGAGAACGGGCAGCCTTCCTCATTGAGTGAAGTGATCCGTTT
>JACRBK010000338.1 GCA_016234525.1 Chloroflexota bacterium | reverse complement strand
CGATCACGCCGAGCGCAAATTCCTCATGGGCATGAGACGGGAAGACATGCTGGATATAGGTCGCACGCAGCAGCCCTAAACCATCGACATGCCAAAATTTCGCCTGCTCAGGTTGTGCATTCATCATGCCGAACTGACCACTCGAATACCCAACATAAAGAGTATACCTGCAATCAGGTAGGGCATACACTGTGCCAGGGGAGACTGGATCATCCACATGCGGACCGCCCCGGCGAAATAACCCACGAAACCGAACCAACCGAGCGCTAACAGGGCGATGATTACACCCAGAACAATCACTTCCTGAGCGTCACCTGTGCGCACAAACTGGGGAATGAAGGCCATGAAAGTGAGCAGGGCTTTGGGGTTGAACAGATTGGTTAACACACCTTGGCGCACGAGGTGCAGAGAATTGGTCATTTCGGGAGCCTGGGTCGGGAGGATGATGGCGCGGTGGCGCAGCATTTTCAGGCCCAGAAAGACGAGGTAGGCCGCGCCAAGATAACGAATCAGCTCGAAAGCCAGATCAGACGCGACCAGCACGGCGGTCAGACCAATGGCGGCGAACAGGGTATGTATGAGCAGGCCGAGCGCGATTCCACAGGCGGAAAGCATTCCCCCCGTTTTTCCGTAGGTAATGCCGCGTGTCAAGACATATACGAAATCCGGTCCCGGGGAGACGATCAACAGGAATGCTCCGATGGTGTATAAGGCGATATTTTGCATAACAGGCTGCCTCCTGCGTTTTGAGATCATTGTAAGGGACGATGGAGCAGCCGTCTTGTAAAAAATTGACCTGTCGGGAATTGCACAGCACATCGGGATACTAAGTGTCTGATTGATGGGCGCTTTTTGATACACCTAAGCCATTTGGCGTATACCCATGCAGCGACGACCCCATTATAGTATGTGATAATAATGCAGAGTCAGATGGAGAAAAATAAATGAAGCGACTGCTTGTTATCGTGGGAATACTGGCGGCAGTGGTCGGCGGGTGGATCTTTATGGTAGAGTTAATGATGGCGCTTAATCCATCGCCCCTTGACACACAGCCCAATCCCTATGGAACCTCGGAAGCTCCTACTCCCTCCACTGTCGTTATCCATTTGAGTTACGATGAGTTGGTGGAACAGGTGATTCCGGCAGCAGGCAGCACCGTTTCTGTCCAATGGAACGATATGGGCCAGCAGTTGGTTACAGCAGGTGCGATTGATCTGGAGAAGTTCGAAAATCAATATGATGGGTTGACCACGGAACAGCAGGAAATACTACAGGGTAACCGCTTGACCGAGATTACCTTCACGCCAGAGAATATCCAGTTCTGGACCAATGTACTGTGGTCGCTGGGGTTGGTACAGCAAAGTAAAGTATTAAGCGAAGGGCCGATGATGCAGAATGTAGGGGAAATACCGCTTGAAAACTATGCTTCGACCGGCGGTTGGACCCTCGGCAGTCTGGACGCGGTGACCCTTTATAACAGCGTCTCATTGATGTCATTGACGCCTGAACAAGATGATTTGGTGTACCGGGTAACGGAAAATATCTTTCGCCCATGCTGTGGCAATCCTACGGTTTTTCCTGACTGCAATCATGGGATGGCTGTGTTGGGTTTATTGGAACTGCTGGCGTCGCAAGGGGCCAATGAAGATGAGATGTATCAGGCGGCGCTGGTTTTTAACAGTTATGCCTTTCCTCATACTTATATCACTCTGGCTGCTTATTTCGCTTCGCAAGATACGACCTGGACAGAGGTGGATCCGGCTGTCGCGCTTGGCCCAGAATATTCAAGCGGCTCAGGCGCGCGGCACATAGCGGCAGTGGTAGGGCCGATTCCCGGTTCGCCTAACCAGGGGGGAAGTTGCAGCACTTAATCAGGAAGGTGAGTCTGAAACTGATGTTAAGCATGAACGGCTGAAATTTCAAACCGGAAGGTAAATGCGACTGGCTTTTGCAGGTGGAGCAGGAGGATCAAATGTCAGAACATCACTCGCATGACGAACATATTCATCACGGAACCGATGCCAGTCAGCACGCCATGCCCCATGCTTCTAAAGGGCAGGTTGATCAGGCCGCCATTATGGATCATACGACCCATGAGCATCCCATTCACGAAACCGAACACGGACACTCGCATACTGATCATACCGGGCATGAACTGCTGTTTCGCAATCGTTTCTGGGTGAGTCTCATTCTAACGATTCCGGTGCTGCTGTTCAGCCCTATGCTTCAAGAGTGGTTTGGTTTTGAGATGCCAGGGTTCACCGGTGATCAGTGGATCGGCCCGGCTTTCGCCGTTGTCATTTTCTTTTACGGCGGCATCCCTTTTCTACAAATGGCGCAGCCAGAAATCCGCCACCGGACACCCGGCATGATGACGCTGATTTCATTGGCTATCACGGTGGCATTCGTCTACAGCCTGTTTGCATTGTTGACAGAGCCAGAGAGTGGATTCTTCTGGGAGATGGCGACGCTGATCGATATTATGCTGCTCGGCCACTGGCTCGAAATGCGCAGCGTGCGTCAGGCCTCTGGCGCGCTCAAAGAACTTGCTAAGCTGATGCCGGATACGGCAGAACGGATTTTGCCCGACGGAGGTATTGAACAAGTTCCGGTCAGCCACTTGAAGCTAGACGATCTCATTCTGGTTCGCCCCGGTGCCAGCATCCCCGCCGATGCGCTTGTGGAAGAAGGCCGCTCTGCCGTCAATGAGGCCATGATTACCGGCGAATCACAGCCGGTGACCAAAGAAAATGGTATGCCAGTGATCGCCGGAACCGTCAATGGCGATGGCAGTCTCCGCGTCCGCGTCACGGCCATCGGCGACAAGACAGCGTTGGCCGGGATTATGCGGCTGGTTGAGCAGGCGCAACAAAGCAAGTCGAACACGCAAATTCTAGCCGATAAAGCCGCAGGCTGGCTCTTTTACATTGCACTGACGGCGGCGGCGCTCACAGTGGTTGTATGGCTGCTGGCGGTTGGGTTCGAGTTGGAAGTGCTTGAGCGGGCCGTCACCGTCCTGGTGATTTCTTGCCCTCACGCGCTGGGATTAGCGATCCCGCTGGTGGTGGCGATCAGCACCTCTTTAGGAGCGCGTCATGGAATCCTGGTGCGTAACCGGCTGGCATTGGAAAAAGCACGCGAAATCGACGTGGTCATTTTTGACAAGACCGGGACACTCACCGAAGGGCAGTTCGGTGTGGTGGGTATGGCCGCAGCGGACGGTTGGGATGAGAACCGAGCCTTAGCAGTGGCTTTGGCGGTTGAAGGTGATTCGGAACATCTGATCGCGCGTGGAATCCGCCGTGCCGCCGAAGAACGACGGCTTACTCCACCTGTCATCCATGACTTTGAAGCCATCAAAGGACGCGGTATCCAGGCGCGTTACAATGG
>JACRBK010000337.1 GCA_016234525.1 Chloroflexota bacterium | reverse complement strand
GCCCCGCCCAATGCATCGATCACCCAATGATGGCCCAGGTAAAAGGTCGATGATGCAACACACAGCGGCAGCAGAATCACCGGGATGGCCTTACGCCCAAAAACCGCCAGCGACGTGAGCGCGATAAAGGTCGGGTAGGCCGTGTGCAGTGACGGCATCGCGGCCACCGGATTCGGCCCCTTAGCGACTACCTCTGCCGAGACGATAAAGTGATCCAGCACAATCGGCATATCGGGCAAATAACCGTTCTGGGTGGCCCACCAGGGCGGGGCCGCCGGGAAAAAGATATAGGTCGCAAACGCGGCAAACGACATCGCCACCAGCCCGAACGCAAACGCCCAATAATCAGTCCGGCGGTGCCGCCACATGGCAATCGATGCCAGCAGCGGGGTCATGAAGTGCGACATATAAAAGAAATTCGCCAGCACATCCAGCACCGGAGTATAAAAATGTCCCCACAGGTTTTGCTGAAGCCAATAAGGGGGCAGAGTTCCGCCGCCCACACTGCGCTCCCAGCGGATCAGGTCGCTGACATGAATCGTAGCGGAGCCGAAATCATCGGCGAAATTGCGCAGGGTATCATAGGTGAACAACAGAATGATAAACGGCGCAAAATCCACCGCAAAAACGCGCACTTTAGGATTCAGAATCGCCAGAATGATGATCAGCAGCACGGCCATCTCAGTCGAGGGGTATAACACCCCGGTGAGGCTCAGTGTCAGCGCGATCAACACCAAGAGTCCGATGTGCATCACCAGCTTACGATCTTTAAAAACAGCCGCTGCTTTGCCCTTCATAACCTCGCTCGCTATGTTTTGATCGTCCGTTTGACAGAATAGACCGCTCTACTTAAAAGCGGTCTACCCCTTACGGTTAATGGTATTTTACCCATGATCTCGCCTAAAACAAGGGCGGTGTCATGTTAAGTTATGGAATTTTCACCATTTCAAGATGCACGATCCCCACACTCGCCCAGGGACGATCCCCCTGCACCGCCAGCCGCGATCCGTCCACCGGATCGAACCAGCCCACATTGATCGCGTAATCTCCGGCGGGCAGATCATCCGGCAGCGGGATCACGACATCCGACACCCAGCGCGCCGAGTCGCCCCAATCGGTGGTTAACACGGCGGGAAAATCGTCATCCTGTGCCAGCGGCTCCCCGCTGACCGGATCGGCGAGGTGGGCAAACAGGGCATAACTGTGCGGCAGAGCGTGATCGGCCTCCCAGAACAGGCGCATACTCACCCCCTCCGGCAAAAGATCGAGCGTATAGGCGTGCAGGCGCAGGCCGTGATCCAGCTCAATGTCCAACACCACCGGAGATCGAGCTGCCGCCTGCCATGTGGGTATGCCAAACGCAGCGCTGATACACAGCGGCGGATCGAGGGGGGCGCAGTCACCGCTGAGACACGACAGGGTGAACGGATAATCGGTGCAGCCGTCCGGCACGTCAAACCGCAGCGTATGGAATCCCGGCGTTAGACTCAGCGACAGCCGGATTTCTCCCTGCTCGATCACGCGCCCGGCGACCAGATGATCATCCAGTGAGATCGCCACACGGCGCGGCACATTATATGCCCCGGCCTTAAAGACCAGTTCGCCCACCTGCTCTACCGGGCTGTAGAGATACCACTCGCCGAATTCCGCCAGGAAAGCGCCTTCAAACCCGCCCGCATAAGGAACCTGAACCGATTCGCTCCACCCGGCGGCGCTGCTGACCACCAACAGACTCCATTCTGGCGCAGCGTTGATCGGCGGCACGGCAAACGCGGCGATGTGATCATCGTCATATTCAGGATCGATCCCTAACGCAGCCGACAGCGCCGCTACTGTTTGGGCCGGATCGGGCAAAAAACGTTTCTGCACGATCACCCGGTCAATCCCCATTTCGGACAGCACATAGGGGATCGCCTCCGGCGGAATCCCGGCAGGCAGCGTGTCGGCTAAACCGAGCCGGGCCAGGATGTTTATCACTGCCGGGTCTTGCGGCGTGCGGCGGCTGATCAGTCCGCCGACCATCGGCTTACCATGTATCGTCTGCTGGTACATCATGTGTTGAACCGCCAGCGGATTTTCCAGCGGCACATTCAACACGCCGCGCACCTCGTCCATGGCTGCCAGTCGTTCAAAATACGCCGGCTGATCGGCGCTGAATGAATCGTAAGGCCAGAATAACTGGTATTCCACCAGCATGATCAGTCCCAGCCCCAGCGCCGCTACTGCCTGTAGCGATGGGCGTTTGATCCGGCGCAGTGTCACGCCTGCCCCGATGCTGACTAACGCTCCCCACGCCAGCGCGGTTGTCCCATTAAAACGCCCCGGCGTGCGCGTCGAGTCCAAAAACGGGAGGTCTTGCAGCGCCGCCCAGGGAAGTGCAACATAAGACTCAAAGTTCTCGAATCGGAACGTTACCGGCTGATCCCGCCATTTGAGCAGCGGCCCCAGCGAAAAAAACATAGCAAGCAGCGCGATAAACAACCAGCTCCGCGCCTCGCGCCGCGCTGCTACAGCCACGATCACCAGAATCAGCGCCGCGAGGCCGAGATAGGCCGCGCCCTCAGCGGAATTTACCCCCAGCACATCACGGGCATAATCCGGCACCAGGCCGAGATCATCCAGCGGGCCAAACGGCGAGGGTGACACAAACGCCAGCGGATCGGCGCTGAAACTGACACGGCCCGTTTCGTGCAGCGTCTCGATTTCGACCCGCCCGGCAGAAGTCAACAGCGGCCCCCAAAACACCAGCAGAATCGCGCCGCCACCGGCAAACATTCCCGCCACTTTGAGCCAGGGTTGATCGCGCAGCCGGAGATCGCGCCGCCACAACCGATCTCGATCCGCCAGCAGCAGGTATAGGCCCCAAAACACGGTCAGTGGCAGGGCGTTAAAAATGATCTGGGATACGATTCCCAGGCACGCCAGCGCCAGGCAAAGCGATCCCCACGCGGCAGTGCGCCAGCCTGCCCCACGATACAAAATACGCCACAGGCACAGCGCGAACAGTGGCAGCCCATAAACAGCCAGAATCTCGATATGCCCGACGCTGAGATGGCCCTGCATGTTGGGAAACGCCATAAATACCAGCCCACCTAACCATGCCGCGCCCCGGTGGTGATCGCTTAGCTCCAGGCCGAGCCAATAGGCCGCCGTGCCGTTCAGCACCAGTGTCATGATCAGCCACAGGTTCATCGCCAACAGCGGCGGAAAAACGAGCATCAGCAGCGTGCCGGGAATCTGCGGCAGCTCAAAATTGGCGGTGCCAACGAACGAACCCGGTGCGCGCAGCTCGATATACAAGGTGGCGCGCTGGCCGATCCAAGCCTTGGGAGCGGCCATGC
>JACRBK010000345.1 GCA_016234525.1 Chloroflexota bacterium | reverse complement strand
CACCAACAGGAAGGCGTAGGCCGTCACCCGCAGCGACCAGCGACTGACTCCGATCGTGAAGTCGAAGAAGGCCCGCGGGTATTGACCGGTCACCAGAATGGCGAACCAGGCCAGGATCACGGCGAAGAAAGCGGCTATCCCCAGAAAAAACAGGACGATGTAATGGGGGATCGCGAGCAGCCACTTGACCAGCGGTAACCACCGATTGAGATCAGTTTCCGCGTTGGGGTAGTCGATCTCCAGGTGGACAGACTGCTCGTCGACGGTGGACGGATACCGATCGGTGAGCAGGGCCGCGTAGGCGCTGACTCTGGCTCCGAAGCGGGTCAGCTCGCGAGAGAAGTCGAACCACCAGCGTGGATACCGCTGCCGAAAGATGATCAGCAGGGCTGTGGCGGTCGTGAGGCCACTGAGCAGCCCACCTGCCGTATCCCGGGTTACCCGGATGATTTCACCGGCGCCATTCAGGATCACGGTCCTGGTCACCGTCTCGCCCGCCCCCGAGATGAGGCCCAGGATGATGGCGATGGGAATGAGCCAGATTATGCGGAAGAAGGTTGTCAGCCGATCCAGTTTCTCCGGATAGTCGATCTTCAGACGAGCGGGATATTCAGCAGAGTTATTCATCACACACCTTCCTTAAAGGTATAGTTAGCTAAGCCCGTTGCCGCCCGAATCTGGGGGAGAGTCCGACTCCCACCCAGATCTGGTGCAGCGGAATAGCGGCCTGTGCAGCGCTGTGTTAGATTTAGCTGTTCTGTGCCACCGTGATGACGACATTTCCCTGCCTGTGCCCTTGCTCGACATACCGGTGAGCCTCAGCAGTTTGTTCCAACGGATAGCATTTGTCTATGATCGATTTGATCTTCCCCGCCTCAACCAGCTCTTTGATGAAAATTAGATCTTCAGGCTTTTCACTCGACAGCGCACAGATGACTTTCTTGCCACCTCTGATCGAAGTGAATAACATCTGAATCAGCTGCTTCATCTTGAAACTGGCAAACAGCTGGATGCCGTTGAGCCTGAGCGAGTTTTTACAGCGCGCCAATGAGCTCTTCCCCAGGATGTCAAAGATCAGATCATAGGTCTCGCTATTCCGGGTGAAATCCTCTTGGGTGTAATCGATGACCTTGTCCGCTCCCAGCGCTTTCACAAAACCCACGCGCGGTGTGCCGCACACCCCGGTCACTTCCGCCCCAAAATACTTGGCCAGCTGGACCGCCGCCGCACCGATCCCGCCCGAAGCGCCATTGATGAGCACTTTCTGTCCGCGCTGGATGTTGACCTTGCGCAGCAAGCTCAATGCGGTCAAGGCCCCATACGGAACGGTCGCGGCTTCCTCGTAGGTCATGTTCGCCGGCTTGATCGCCAGCATGCCGTTTTCGGGCATGCACACGTATTCGGCATAAGCGCCCATGCTTTGGCCGCGATAACCGAAGACTTGATCGCCAGGCTTGAAGCGTGTCACTGCTTTACCAACGGCTTCAACTTCTCCGGCGAACTCACTGCCCAGGATATTTTTCTTCGGTTTGCTGAACCCAAACACTAATCCTGTGGGAAGCCAGAAGAAGAACGGCATATTGAACTTGCGTGGCGTAACGCTCCTAAAATTCCGGGCGAGAAGATCGCCGAAGTTGACGGGCGTGGCATGGATGCGAATCAACACTTCATTGTCCTTCGGCGCGGGCTTCGTCACTTCTGTGAGGTGCAGCACATCCGGCGATCCGTATTCGGTGTAAACAATGGCTTTCATGATCTGACTCCCAGTTTAGTTTGATAAGGTTGTTGTTCTCTAGCGTGTCACGAACGCAGCCGGTTTCTGTACTGCCGCGCTTTTGCTACTGCGCAGCATGACGATCCCGAGCCAAATGAACCACACAATCTGACCCAGCGCAAAAATGGCAATAAACATCTCGGCGAGAGCCGGGACGATCGAGATGATGCCCGCTACACCGACCACTACGCCAAGATAGTTCAGTACCCTGGAAAGTGCTCCTGTCCGCAAAGCTGCCCAACTTAACAGTAAAATCCATATGCCGCCTATGGCTTCATTAGCGCCGGCGAATCCTTCGAACACAGAATGAATCGTCAACCAGATCGTCCCAGCTTGAGCCGGGTCTTTACCATAGAGATCGACGACAGTTTGCATGCCGACGTTGTAGATCATGCCGCCAACAATGATCACGCAGCCCCAGAATATCCCGAAGACGGTTGCTGTCTGCACTATTGCTGGTGAGCCGTCCTTCAGCCGCTCGTAGAGCGCTAGCGCCAGGACAACCATAAAGATGCCCCATACCACATAGACGATCAGGTGCAGTATGTACAGGAAGGCCAGGTTGTCCGCCATTAAAGCCACCTGCTGGACAGGGTCAGCAACACCAGAAACATTCACTACGGTGAGAAAACCAATCATACCCACAAGGTATGCTGCTGCCTCGTACAGTGCGGCAATGCCGCCAAATTTTTGTAGAGTTTTCATTTCCGTCTCCTTTTTTAGAATCAATCTGATCGAATTGTATTGAAAGAAACTGTGCTGGCCCCTATTTTTGAGGGCTGAAATGGGCTGGAAATGTTATCAAAGGCAAACCTCCTTTTCAAGGTGCTTGTCTCCATTTACTGTTTGACGGCTGACTGATCTGCCGGGCCGGGTTCGAGAGGACTGACTGAGATCAATGGCAGGCCTAAATCACGCACTTTTTTCAGCAAGCCATGCAACGCGGCTTGATCGATTACCGGACCGGTTAAGAGCGTATCGCCAGCGTCTTCCAGTGTGATGGTCAGGCCGTCAAACTTGCTGGCCCAGCGGGCATCCAGGTGTCCCCTGACGCGGATTTCGTAAAGTTCAGGCTCGGGATGAGCTTTTATGGGTGTGGATGTTTCACTCATTCTGTGCCTCTTGAGCGGGTGGATTTCATAAGCGCCGGCTTCGTTCTTTGCTTCGACCCAAGAATACAAGAGAATGTGGTGAGACGTCATCACTACATGTGTTGATTGATGTGTTGATTGTTAATCGAGAGGGTGTGATGGAAATAAAAAGCTCTGACAGGTGGTGCGAACCATCTGCCAGAGCCAGAGTTGATGATTGCGTATCCGCTATAACAAATCGAGTTCCTCAGCGCGGCGGACGGCCGCCCGGCGGTTGTTCACCCCCAGCTTATTGTAAATGTTATTGGTATGGGTGCGCAGAGTGTGGAGCGACACGATCAGTTGTTGGGCGATTTCCGGGCCGCTTAATTCGCTGCGGAGCAGCTTGCGCACTTCCAGCTCGCGTTCGCTCAAAGGCTCTAGCATGTCTGATTCTTGAT
>JACRBK010000353.1 GCA_016234525.1 Chloroflexota bacterium | reverse complement strand
TGTCGAGAGTCATGGGTTCAGCGTCGTGCGCGAATACACCGGACACGGGGTAGGGCGCAAAATGCACGAAGAGCCGCAGGTCCCCAATTGGTGGCCGTCGGGCCGCCAGCGCGCCCGCAATTGGCGCAGTGTCCGGCTGGTTCCTGGAGTTACCTTCGCGCTTGAGCCGATGGTAATCATGGGCCGCCCGGAGACGAAAGTTCTGAACGATCACTGGACAGTTGTCACTCAGGATGGCACATGGTGCGCTCATTTTGAGCATTCCATCGCCATCTCACCAGAGGGGCCACCGCTCATCTTGACGATGGTCTAACGAACGGGGTAACATACAGTTTGGATAATCCAAAGTTAACCCTGTTCAAGCATTTTACTTTTCGTTAAAATACCTATTCCGTCCGGCGGAAAAAATACGCCGCAGAACGAGGAGATACGGTAAGTATGGCACGTATTGAAGGCGTTGATCTCCCGCGCAATAAGCGCGTCGAAGTCGCGCTCACTTACATCTACGGCATTGGCCCGACCCGCAGCAAGACGATTTTGGAAACCACGGGAGTCAGCCCGGATACTCGGGTAAAAGACCTCACGGAAACCGAAGTCCAGTCTTTGCGCGAAAGTGTTGGCCAGTACCGCGTCGAAGGTGAGTTGCGCCGCGAAGTTCAACTCAACATTAAACGTCTGGTCGAAATCGGCAGCTATCGCGGTGTGCGTCATCGCCGCAGCTTGCCAGCGCGTGGGCAGCGTACCCGGACCAATGCGCGTACCCGTCGCGGGCCGCGTAAAACCGTTGCAGGACGTGGCCGCCGTCGTGGGGCCAAGAAGAAATAATCCCCCTGGCCCAATAAGGAGAAATAGCAGATGGGACGTACTCGTGGTACTAAAGGACCGCGGCGTGTTGTGCGCAAGGTTAGAAAGAATATCCCTTACGGGCAGGCTCATATCCAGGCAACGTTTAACAACACGATTGTCTCGATGAGCGATCAGCAGGGCAATGTGATCGCCTGGGCCAGCGCCGGAACCGCCGGTTTTAAGGGCAGCCGTAAAAGCACGCCCTATGCCGCCCGTATGGTGGCTCAGCAAGCGTCTGAAAACGCCAAAGAGCAAGGAATGCAAGAAGTAGATGTGTTTGTCAAAGGGCCTGGCCCGGGCCGCGAGTCAGCGATTCGCGCCATTCAGGCGAGCGGGTTGAAGGTACGTTCGATTACCGACATTACCCCGGTCCCGCACAACGGGGTGCGTCCACCCAAGAAACGGCGCGTCTAATCGCGTAAGCCGGGTCGGCGGTGGGTATCACTATCCGTCAGTCGTTCTAACATCGGTTGTTTTTACATGCCGTCATGGCATGTTTAATCCATGTACTGTGTTTGCATGGTGTAAACACACCCGTTTTTGTGTGGAGGAAGCCAACTCACAATGGCAAGATATACAGGTCCTGTTTGTAGATTATGCCGCCGCGAAGGGGAAAAACTGTTCCTCAAGGGCGCGCGGTGTCTTGGTCCGAAGTGCGCATTCGAGCGCCGCAGCTATCCCCCCGGACAGCACGGCAAGGATTCGTCATTCCGGCGTGGGCGTGGTTCGGACTATTCGCTCCAACTGCGTGAAAAACAAAAAGCTCGCCGGATTTATGGCGTGTTAGAGCGCCAGTTCCGCCGTTATTTCCGCGATGCGCTGCGCCGCCCAGGTCTGACAGGTGCAAACCTGTTGTCGATCCTGGAATCTCGCCTGGATAACGTCGTTTTCCGGATGGGATGGGCCGATTCGCGCAATCATGCTCGTCAACTCGTCCAACATGGACACCTGGCCGTCAATGGCGTCACTACCGATATTCCGTCGTTCCTGGTCCGTCCGGGCGATATGATTACGGTGCGCCCAGGCAGTCAGGAACGCCGCTATTTTAAAGAACTGCGGGCCTACATGGAAGATCGCCCGGCAGCGCCGGAATGGCTGTCCGTCAATACCGGGGCGATGCAGGTAGAAGTGCTGCGCGTCCCAGAACGCCGCGACATTGATCTTCCGTTGAACGAGCAGCTTATTGTTGAATACTACTCTCGTTAAACTGCGAGATCACGCTCGAAGGCAGTCCGTCGTGTTAGGGGCGGTGGCGAGATGTTAAATACCTGTCGGTGGCCCTACCTATCGATCTGGCCGCGAGAAAACAGGAACAACTCATGCGTACAATTGAGTCCAAGAGGGTGTCAGGGGACGTGGTGACAAATAACTTGGTGTTACCCAAAATCGAAGGGGACGCGACCTCACAGAAGTACGGGCGCTTTATCATTGGTCCCCTGGAACAGGGTTTTGGGATCACAGTCGGGAATGCGCTGCGCCGTGTACTGCTGTCGTCATTGCAAGGGGCAGCCGTGACCTCAGTCCGTGTGTCAGGGGTTCATCACGAGTTTTCGGCGATTCCCCACGTCCGCGAGGACATGACGCAGTTGATCTTGCAGGTCAAACAACTACGCCTCAAACTATATGACGCTGAGTCGGCACGTTTGCGCCTGGATGTCCATAACGAGGGTACGGTCACGGCGGCAGATATTATCTGCCCGGCAGAGGTTGAAATTATCAACCCGGACCTGTATCTGTTCACGGTCGACTCGGACGAAGCACAGCTTGAAATCGAGTTTACGGTTCAGGCGGGCCGGGGTTTTTCGCCCGCCGAAGAACGAGGCCGTCTGCCTATCGGCGAACTGCCGGTGGATGCCATTTTTAGCCCGATCAAACGCGTGAACTATGATGTAGAGCGCGCGCGCGTCGGTCAGCGCACCACCTATGATAAGCTGATCCTCGAAATCTGGACCGATGGAACTATCCGCCCTGAAGAAGCGATGAGCCAGGCGGCTGAAATGTTGATGAAGCACCTGATCATCATTGCGGGCGTCAGTGAAGAGTCGCTTATGCCGCAGGCCGAAGAAGTCTCGCTGCCCGACCCCAATGCGCTGCCGCCGGAAATCTATGAAACACCGATTGAGACACTCGATCTCAGTGTGCGTGTGTTCAACTCGCTCAAGCGCACGGGCATCACCAATGTCGGTGAAGTGTTGGAGATGCTGGACCGCGGGCCGGATGCGATGCTCGCCATCCGCAATTTTGGGGAAAAATCGTTAGACGAACTCGTGGACCGGCTGAAGGAAAAGAATTTTCTGCCCGCCGATCACGATATCTTCGGCAGCAGCAGCAGCTAGAACGTCAAGGGATGAATTTTCGATGAGACACAGACTCGCCGGTAAGCACTTGGGGCGGAATCATAACCAGCGCAAAATGCTGCGCCGGAACCTGTTGAACCAGTTGTTCCTCCACGAGCGCATTACCACCACCGAAGCGAAGGCCGACGCCATCCGCGCCGAGGCCGAAAAAATGATTACTATCGCCAAGCGCAGCCTGGCCCATGAAGATAAAAACCGGGCAGTGCATGGCCGTCGTATCTTGTTCTCTCGTCTGAATGACCGCGACATGGTGTTGAAGGTCTTCGACGAAATCGCGCCGCGTTATGAGACGCGCCCAGGCGGTTACACCCGCGTTTACAAACTGGGTCCGCGTAAGGGTGATGCTGCGCCAATGGTGTTGTTAGAACTCGTCAAGGACGAGGAAGCGGAATAGTCCGCATGACCCGCCGCCCGGATGAAGCTGATCGCCTATGCTGCCGGGCGGTGGTCGCGTATGATGGCACAGATTATGCAGGCTTTCAGCGCCAGCCGAATGGGACGCCTACTGTTCAAGGGGCGCTGGAAGAAGCCATCAAACAGGTGACCGGGCAAGAAATCACGGTCAAAGGGGCAGGGCGGACGGATTCGGGGGTTCATGCCTCCGGCCAGGTAATTGGTTTCGAGGTGCCCTGGCGGCACCCGACTCACGACCTCTGGCGCGCCATCAACGCGCATTTGCCCGCAACCGTCGTGCTGCAATCGTTAGAACAGGTCCAGCGTGGGTTTCACCCGCGTTATGATGCCAAAAGCCGGGAATATGAATATACCATGTATATCTCCCCGGTGCGGCAGCCGCTCTTAAACAAGTATGCCTGGCATGTGCCGGTGAACGGCCCGCTCGATCTTAAGGCGATGCAGCGGGCAGCCTCACTGCTGATCGGAGAACACGATTTCGCCACGTTTGGTCAACCGACCCAGGGCGAGGTCACGATCCGCGAGGTGATACGATCCGAGTTTGTTATTATTCTTGGATCGCAGCCTAACGTGCAGGTGATCCGGTATACTATCGCCGCCAATGCGTTTTTATTCCGCATGGTGCGGCGAATTGTCGGAGCCTTGTGTCGGGTCGGAAGCTGTGATCTGACGGTTGAAGCCTTTGAAGCGGCCTTTCGGGCGGCTGATGGAACTTGGCCTTGCCCGTCGGCACCTGCGCATGGGCTGTGCTTAGTCGAAGTGAAGTATTAGCAGAGGCGGGGAGACGCCCGCCGGAGTAAGTTTAGAATGATCAAGATCAAAACCTACACTCCTAAGCCGGAAGACATCCAGCGCGAATGGTTTGTGATCGATGCGAAAGATCAAACCCTGGGGCGTCTCGCCGCCCAGATCGCGCATATGCTTCGTGGCAAACACAAACCGATGTTTACGCCGAACATGGACACCGGCGATTTCGTGATCGTGGTCAATTGCGAAAAAATTCGCGTGACCGGCACGAAACTCGACGATAAAATGTACTATCGCCATTCCGGGTATCCCGGTGGTTTCCGTTCCGAAACGCTGCGCGAAGTATTGCAGCGCCACCCAGAACGCGCTCTGCAAGCCGCCGTGCGCGGGATGCTGCCCAAAAACCGGCTTGGCCGTCAGATGCTCAAGAAGCTCAAGATTTATGCGGGCGACTCGCATCCTCATGCAGCTCAGCAGCCGAAAGTATTCAAACCGTAGGTACGAGAGGTATTTAACTTATGACGAACCAGTACTATGAGGGGATCGGGCGGCGCAAGACTTCGACGGCACGTGTTCGCCTGTGGCCTGGTGGCGATGGCAGCGTCGTTATCAACGACAAGCCCGGTGACGAATTTTTGCCCCGCGTGGGCGATCTCGAAACGGCGATGCTGCCGCTGCGCGTTGTTGGTCAAGAAGCCTCCTACAATGTCACCGTCAAGGTGAACGGCGGCGGTATTTCCGGCCAACGTGACGCGATCAAGCTGGGGCTGGCCCGCGCTTTGTTGTTGATCGAACCGGATTGGAAGCCTTCCCTGCGTCAGGCCGAGCTTTTGTCTCGTGACTCACGCATCAAAGAGCGCAAGAAACCCGGTCTCAAGCGCGCACGCAAGGCCCCGACCTACACTAAACGTTAGTCGTCGGGTTCCATATACCCCCGAAATCATACAGGCAAGCTCTCTGGTGAAAACCAGGGATTTTGCCTTTTTTGTTTCCTATTGCCTACCGTCAGCCGAACGCCGCCGAATCATCGAGCAGTGCCTTAACGCCGCGCTTTATACTGCACAGAACGAAGTCCAGTTATTCGCGGCAAAAGGAGAGGATCATGAAACTGCTGCTGGCGATCTTGCTCTCTTGTCTGTTTCTCGTGCTGACTGTGCTGCCGGTCGAACGGAATGTCGTCACGCCGGAACCGACACCGGATGTCTGTTCAGAAAATCCGTATTATGCCAAGGCGATCATCGCTATGCCATACCAACAAGCCTATGATGCGAGCGCCTATGGTCATGCTCAATTAGATGCGCTGTACGATAGTTTGTATGCCCAGGGCGAAGTTGGCCCTGTTCCTCCGGCGTGCCTGGTGACGGCGCGCCAGGACCTGACCGTGTGGACTACCCCCGGCGAAGGTCCGATTGGGGTACTATCCGCCGGGCAAACGGCAGCGATCTATGGGCGGACAGAGGATTCTGAATGGTGGTATGTCAATTCCGGTTTCGGGTGGGGATGGGTCAGCCGTGAACAGGTTGAGCTTCAACCCGAAATGCAGATTGACCTGATCCCGATCATGGGGTAGTGTCAAATGATATTCAATTCTGTCTTAAACGAGGATGCTTCAATGTCGCTTCACGCCATTCTACCCCTGATTGAACCTGTACTGCGCGCGTTGGAAGTACCAGACCCGGTAGGATTGCAACTTTACAGTGCGTCTCACCTGGCAGCGCTGCATCATCCTCCCTTAAATCCTGATCTTCCTGCGCTGTTGGCGTGCGTTGAGCCGGTTGATCTGGACGCGATCCGGCGGGTGCTGCTCAACCAATATCCCGGCACACATCCGGTTCAGATCGTGCGTGGCGATCAGACAGTGGAGCAATTTACCCTGGAAACGTTGGTTCAGGCTACGTCCCCTGATTCCCGCGCTTTGATCTATATCACGCCGCTGCCCCAGGCCAGCAGTTTTGAGCGATTCCAGGAAATTATCGCCCACCTGCGTGCCCCCGAAGGCTGCCCCTGGGATCGCAAACAAACGCATAGTTCGCTGCGTCCTTACCTGCTCGAAGAAACTTATGAAGTGTTAGAGGCGCTGGACGCGGGCGATATGGTGGCGCTGCGCGAGGAACTAGGCGATCTGCTGCTTCAGGTGGTGCTGCACAGCCAGGTGGCGGTCGATGCAGGCACCTTTCGCATGGGCGATATAATCGCGGGCATCAACAGCAAGATCATCCGGCGGCATCCGCATGTGTGGGGTAGTGTCGAGGCGAACGACGATGAGCAGGTGAAAGTTAATTGGGACCGGCTCAAACAGGCCGAAAAACAAGCGAACGGCGATGAAAAGACGCCCTCACGCCTGGATGGGGTATCGAAGGTGCTCCCGGCGCTGTCGCAGGCGCTCAGTTACCAGGATCGCGCCGCTCGCGTCAAATTTGATTGGGATACCATTGAGCCGGTGATTGCCAAAATTCACGAAGAAATTGAAGAAGTGTTGACCGCGCCTGATGCGGAATCCCGCGAGAAAGAGATTGGCGATTTGTTGTTCGCGGTGGTTAACTGGGCGCGCTGGCTGAAGATCGATCCAGAGGGGGCGCTGCGTGGGACCAATGGACGTTTCTACCAGCGATTTTACTATGTTGAGCAGCAAGCCGCGGCCCAAAATCGCCCGCTGGATCAGATGTCGTTAGCGGAAATGGATGCTCTATGGGAAGAGGCCAAATCAAATGGGCTGTAAAACAAATTGAGGTGTTTTTGACAAACAGGAAGTGATCTAGGTGATCGACGAAAAGAGAGCCAGTCAGAAAATGATCAAGGATTAAAATGATCGATAAAAACTGATCCACCTCAGACAAAGGACAAGGCCAAACAGTCTCCGATTCAAGCACAAAGCGATAAATGGTTCTAGGGAGTAGACACGGATGAACAAATTCGGCTGGACGGTGCAGAAGTGCACTGAGGCTGCCGCCTGTCCGCGTCGCCGATGAAGATTCCATGTCACCCATCCTGGACCGTTACATCCGCGATCTACAAGCGGCGGGTATGGACGGCGCTGCCGGAGCCGTCGCCAATATCTACAACTTGTTTGTCAAAATGGGCTGGGTGACGGTGCGCACCAGCGCGGTGTTACCCAAAACCTCCGACCCGGAGCGGGTGGGCCGGGTGGACCAGGAAGTGCATATCCTGGCGCTCTAGACAAAAACACGCGGTGGGTTTATACTGTGCGGTATAAACCCACCGCATCCCATGAGGAGCCTATCATGCCCCCAAAACCTGAGTTGTATACCGTGCAGCAGGCGGCTGACTACCTGGGCGTCAAGCCGGAAACCATCAAGTATCATGTGTACGTGTCCGAGAAGCTGCCCGCGATTAGTTACAGCCCGCGCCTGATCTTGTTCACCCGCGAAATGCTGGACGGCTTAGCCCAAGAGATGGGCTACCAGACCGGGCAGAGCGGACCTGAAAAGCGGCGGCCTGGCCGTCCCCGAAGGATTAAACCCGATGCACAAAAAGAAGAAATCCCAACAGACGATGATGTTTGATCACGAGGATTTACCGCTGTTCTGCGGCACACCGGTTCCAGCGCATCCGGGAGTATTCACCCCTGAGCCGGTTCCGGCGCGGCAGCTCTCCATCGCGGTCTGTCCGCTCTGCCTGGATACCGGCCAGGTGGGCGAGGCGTGTTGCACCTGCAAACATGCGCAACGCAAACAGCAGGGCGACTGATAAGGCGAGTTATCTCCACTCCTGCCGTAGTTCTCTGCCCATTTTCTAACAACAGTCCATTCTAACTCATTAAAATTAAGGAGAGTATCTATGTCAGCCGATGATCCCCTACGTGACGATACCATTCGAAAACTGAAGGAGGCGTGCGAGCAATATCGCACCGGGACTCTTAACTGGGATTCTCTCCGAGATACAGTATATCAAGCTTCAGATACTCTCGGACAGTTTGGAGAAAGAAACATACGCAACCTCCTACTGGTGACAAAAGATCGACTTGAAGCTATAGAGTTCACTGCGAGCGGGGACAAACGACTTGATGAGACACTAAAAGTTGTGTTTGACGTCGAGCACGAGATTTCGAAGTGGGAGTAAGAATTCTGAAAGGATGCGGCATTTCCAAGCATCCCCTTCATCGCAGTCTTGGTAATTATCTCGCTGGGTTTACCGCAATGGTTCGGTAGTTTTTCTACACAACCGTCCGAATATCCCTCACAAAGGCCCCAAATCGTAAGCTCAACCGCCTGATCGGAATCGGCGGGTAGTGGAGTGCTGCGGGCGGCACTGGCGAGGGTCGGCGTCCGGCGTAAGCCGGGAAGGCCGCCCACTGCGCCACACAAAAACCCCCGCTAGAGTACGGGGGTTGAAATTATATTTTTTCAGAAAACCATAGGCCCTAGAATGGCATAGGCGACCAGTGCTAGTGCAACCAGTATTAAGCCAACCAGCACACGGATGGCTATTCGCCGTCTCTTTTCAGAGCGGTGAAGATATAAGCGACGCTTACCTTGCCCAAAAACCGGAGATACGTCCCTATGAAACGGGGGCACCTGCTGTGGCATCAACAGCGGGCCGTTGCTTTCCATACGCTCTTGGCCAGGTGGTCTTTCTTTGTTTTGTTCGCTCATTTTTTCCCTCATCCACTTAAAAGATGGGGCATTGCTGCCCCACTGGCACGTCGGATGGGATTTTACCCCTTTGACGGTTCTTTGGGGTGGCGTACCTTTGGGTAGGGGCGCTGGTCGGATAGTGCCCTGCCTGTTTTTGCGGTCAATTTGTTACTGATTATTCGGTGAGATACGAACAGGTTAGAGTTCGCTGCCATCGGGGTTAGTTGTTGTATAATAGTATTATGCTCTCAAGTATATCCAGCGGGTATTGTGGCAATCCCGCTCCCCAGCCCGGATCGTATTTGCGCTACGATCCGGGCCCTTTTGTAGCACGGGGGGGATTACGCCCTTTCAGAAAACTACAGCCCCTAGAATGGCACAGACAACCAGCGCCAGCCCAACCAGCACAAGGGTGACCGTTTGCCGTCTTTTTTCAGGGTGGTATAGGTAACGCTTATGTTAAATAGTTGGAACCAATACGCGCCTCTATGGAGGCGCAGAAAGTAGCACGACATGAACACCATCCACAATAGATCTCCCTTCCAACAGCAAGAAGTGGCTAAGCTGGAAAAAAGGATCATCATCTGGCAGCAGCGCATCGCAGAATGTGACGCTTACCTTGAAAACCCGTCGGGGGAGAGGTCGGCAACGATAGAACGGCTTAAAGCGCACGACCAAAAGATGATCGCCAGCGCCTTGACCATGATTGATGATATTGAGCGCGTGGAGGGCTGCGAAAATGTCTAAAACATTTGACCGGGCCAAAACGCAGATCGAAAATCACATTAGTGCAGCGTTGGGCAGCGAAACCGCGTCCTCCGACACGATCCACCAGATCAGCAATCACGCCAACCAACAGTTAACAAACCTGGCCAACAGCGCCGCCGCCGGGGAAGTCGCACCCGCAGAACTTGACCAGGCGATCCGAGTGGTGATCAGCGATACACAGCTAGAATTGACCATCGCCAGTCTGACAGAACGCCAGCGCGGGATTGCCAAACTGGGGAACATGACCCCCCGCCAATATGCCGCCGTGTTGCTGGCAAGGGTGACTAATAGACGATCAGATCACTCTTATTGAGACACACAACGCCGAACTGGAAAGCAAGCACACTGCTCATGGAGCATTCCAACGGAAAAACAAGTCGGGACGGATTATCCGCCCCGATGTTTTTTATGCTGTGCTGAAATCTCTCAGCTTAGGGGTCCCCGCATACTGCTTGCGACGGCCATACGCCACCGCCTTCACAAAACCCGCCTTCTCTAACGCTCGCAGGCCCAGATACACACTCGCGGATGACTTGTAAGGGGTAAGCCCCAGCCAGGCGCGCACCGGCAGCACGGCACCATTCCGAAAAGTCTCTGGGGCATTGGTGAGAATGGCAAAGGCGGGGGCAGGCAGATCGCCGAGGCCGATGCCATGCGAGCCAGGGCGTTCCGCATAGACCTGTTCAGCGTAAATCCAGTCGCCACAATGGGGGCAGACAAACCAGGGCATGAGATCAGCTCGGTGGTTTGATAAAGAGTCGTACCCGAAAAATAAAACAAGGGCTGCGCACTGGTACAGGGTTAGGAAGGAATGAGGAGGGAGTCGCTTGCCTTTTTCCCTAATTACGAAGGTCAGCTAGTGTGTCGTCTGGCACATGGTCATTTTGCACGGAGAAATGGGTTAAGATAAAATAAAGACACTTTGAGGCATGTTTCTTCTTATAAAGGGGCTACGTTGAAAATCCTGCGGATCGTTTTAGTTTGTGTGTTTGTGCTTTCGGTTTTCACTTTTATCCAGCCCGCTCATGCTGATTTGTCTTCAGGATGCACGGCGAGTGATGGGCAAACGTTTACTGCCGGTATAGGGCAAGGTACCGGGATGGGAGAGACATTCTTTGAGGGCGAGGTTATCACCATAACGGTGACCCTGGGGACCGGGACAACCAAAGCCTATGGTGACCTGGACGTAAATGCGGTGATAGTCTTTCACCAGTTCCCGGTTCCCAACGTGGTCAGTTATACCATCCCTGCCGATGGTATATACGACGTAATGGTTTACAATGATCCATTCCTGGATGGTGATGGCCCGATTGATTTCGTCTTCACCTGCCAGGGAGCCGCATCGGAACCCGAACCGGAATCCGTACCCGGCCCCGGCGTACCCGATGGTTTTGTGCTGCGCACCATTGTCTGCGATGTGCCGGTCTACACCCAGGCGGGCGGAATCGCAACCAGCGCCGCGATCACAAATGGGCAGACCTGGTTCGTAAATCCCACGCCAGAGAAGGACAGCGCGGGCGTTTTGTGGACAGAGATATTCGTCGCCAGCTACGTCAACGGCTATATCCCAACGGGCTGCGTCGGCGGTAAGCCTTAAGGCTGTCTGGGAGACTAAGAAACCATATGGAAGATGGTTTTTTGAGCATCTGGTCGCTGACTGGCTCCCTTCTTTCCGCAAGGTTTCTAAGGCGCACGTTGGCATAAGCGGCCATTTTTGCCAGATCGGCGGGGGATAATTCCTTGTTTTCGAGCGCGGCCAACAAAGATCTGCCATTTCGGCGCAGGTCTTGTCTAGTTGACCACTCATTTTACGCTGCTTTCTGCCCCTCAAGAGGGGCGTTTATTGGTTCCGACTATTGAACCAAATCAGCATCAAGGGACATCAGGGCGGTCTATTGTTGCACAATTTGGCACTGTCACTGCACCGCCGTGGATTAGTCGTTTGCAGGCGCTAATATATACGGCAGATCGGCGGAGGTTTCATCTTCCGCCACTGGATGCTCATGGAGCATTTTGTAGAGCATCCAACGGAAAAATAAAACAGGGCGGTATATCCGCCCCGATGTTTTTATGCAATACTGAAATCCTTTAGCTTAGGAGTCCCCGCATACTGCTTACGGCGGCCATACGCCACCGCTTTTACGAACCCCGCCTTCTCTAACGCCCGCAGCCCTGTATACACGTTTGTCAGCGACTTGTAGGGCGTAAGCCCAGGCAGGCGTGCATCGGCAGCACCGCACCGTTGCAAAAGGTCTCCGGGGCGTTAGTGGGAATGGCAAACGCGGGAGCAGGCAGATCGCCAATACTGACGCCGCGCGAGCCAGGACGCTCCGCAAAGATCTGCTCAGCGTAAATCCAGTCGCCACAATGGGGGAATACCAACCATGGCATGAGATCAACTCAAAGCTTGATTGAGGGCCGTATCCGAAAATAAAACAAGGGCTGCGCGCTGGTACAGAGTCAGAAGGGGATCAGGTGGGGGAGTCGAGCGCGGCCCTTGCGGGTCGGTGGGGAGGGGACGATGGTCGCGTCAGGAGGGAGCATCGTCCGAATAGCTTACGCAAGGTAGGGTTGGTGCGCATAGTCTACGCCATCGTGTGGGACAGGTGTTTGCTCGCCAACATGTACCGATCCGTGTCGCACAAACCTATCTTGGGCACGCCCAGCCAGAGATAACCTTTGGTTATTATCAGGATGTAAAAGACTCTGATCTACGCGAAGCCGGGGATTTCTTGCGGTTCGATCGGTAGAGGTCGGAGGCGGAAAACAAAAAGGCCGTCAGAGGTGTTAAAGTTCTCTGACGGCCTTACTTGTATTGGGTGCTGATTTGTATCAAAAAGAGTGGTAAAGTAGTCGGGGCGCCCGGATTTGAACCGGGGGCCTCATCGACTCCGCGTTATTTTGATAATTATTCAGCGCATAAAATCCGACAGAGAACAGCATTTCTAGGCCATATAGTCTAACTAGCTATTTATCACTTTGTTAGACCTGTTTTATGTTGAGTTTCTCTCCAACACAATACAGTTGTAGCCCGTAATATTTAACCTACTGTTATCTGTGAAATATTATGCGATTGGTAAAGTGCGTAAAATCATCCAAACGCCTGTTTCATGGCGCGCATGTGATTTCGTACTAGACTCGAATCTGGCCGTCTCTGCTGTAACAGGAACGTGCCGGGCCGTCGTGGTGATTACCCCACTGCGACGGCCAGAACCTCCCCCGTTTCATCTTCCTTACGCTGGCGATACCCGCCCCATTGCACGGAATCTTCGGTTTCATAACCGTGTACTTTGAGACCATCTACCATCAAGGATCGAGCGACATCGGACTTCGTTGTAGAAGGATCAAGTCTCACGCGCTTAGCGAATTCTTCGACAAATGCCAGTGCCAATTCACCCTGTAAGGTGACACTCACCCTGAAGGTCATTCCGGACTGGCTTTCCGATTTTGGCATTAATACCCCCCTTTCGATAATGGAGTATTTTTGTTTTTTAGTATAAGACCATGTTGTATTCATGTCAACAGCTTTTCTTGACAAGTGCATCACTTGATGGTATAATTTTCATTAGAAATTGCGCATGGATAAGGTACTTACCACGCGCAGTTCGAGCGTTTTTTTCTTTAGCACCATGCAGAGTCAGGAGCAATATGCCCCTGGCGGAAAGGGGTTCTTATGCGTTATTCGCTTGGAAGTCGTGTGATGTTGACCAGTGAGGCACGGCCCGTGCAGGGTAAGTCATCGCGCAGCCTGCCCGTAGGTACAGTGGGAACAGTGGTAAACAACACCCAGGCGCTGCCGCTGGTGGATTTTGGCGACCAACACCCGGTCTACATCGCCCCCCAGATGTTGGAACTGCTCGACCTGCCCGACGGTGCGCCGCAACCAGACGATGGTAATCAGATCACGGTGGGTGAACTGCTCAACCTGGTCGTGGCGCTGTATGTGGAAAATCGCCGTTTGCGCGCGTACTGCGCACCTACCCTGGGGAGATCCTAAATGCCGCCCGGAGTCCCTCTTTTGCCCCTGAGTTACGGTTACGACCCGTCACTCAAAGCCGACCGCCGCGCAACGTTTGCGGGTGAACTGGTTGTCGTGGAGTGTGTGCCGGGTGAGGCGCGCGAAGAAGATTTGCGTGCTGATGGCTACACGCTGACTGCTCAAAAAACTGACCCAAACACTGGACTGATCATCACACATGTTTGGGCCAAGTTCATCACCACCGAGGGCTGCTAATCCCTCCATCGTCCATGAAAAGGCGGGTGTTGGAAGCACCCGCCCCTAGACTCTGAAAAGGAACCTCAAATGAGTATCGCAACACTCGCTGATACCTCTATTGTATCGCGGAATCACCCTGTGTTACAATCCCG
>JACRBK010000351.1 GCA_016234525.1 Chloroflexota bacterium | reverse complement strand
GTATATAATGACAAGAATTTTTCGGGAAAGGAAAAAATATTATGGTCCAGGTTGATAAGTTATTGGTAGGCGGCGTGGTGCTGACCATGAACACAAAGCTCGAACTCTACCGCAGCGGCGCGGTGGCCATATCGGGTGATAGTATTGTGGCGGTTGGCCCGGTGGAAGACTTGTTAAAGGACTATCAGGCGGACGAGGTAATAGATTGTACGGGCAAAATTATCATGCCCGGTTTGGTGAATGCGCATACGCACATGCCCATGACGCTGCTCCGCGCGATGGCGGACGATCTGCGGCTGGATGTGTGGCTGATGGGGTATATGATGCCGGTGGAGCGCGAGTTCGTGAACCCGGCGTTTTGCCGCCTGGGGACTGAACTCTCGTGCGCGGAGATGATCCGGGGCGGGACGACACTTTTTGCTGATATGTACTATTACGAGGCGGAAATCGCGGCGGCGGCGGCGGATGCCGGGCTGCGCGGGGTGTGCGGCCAAACGGTCATGAAGTATTCCGCGCCCGACGCCGAAAGTTTTGAAGAAAGCCTGGCGTATACGCGGCGCTTTATCGAAGAATGGAAAGATCACCCACTGATCGTGCCGTCAGTGGCCCCGCACGCGCCCTATACCTGCACCGATGAAATTTTGAAGGCGTGCGCGCAGCTTGCTACCGAGTTTGATGTGCCGCTCCAGATTCACATTCTCGAAACGCGCCAGGAAGCCGAAGATAGCTGGAACGAATATGAAAAGAAGGTGGTCAACCGGGTGGCTGACCTGGGGATTTTTAGCGCCCAGACGATTGCCGCGCACTGTGTCCACGTCGATACCGAACAAATCCGCCTGTTGCAGCAGCATGGCGTAGCGGTGGCGCATAACCCGACCAGCAATCTGAAGTTAGGCAGCGGGATTGCCCCGATCAAAGAGATGATCGAGCGCGGCGTAAAACTCAGTATCGGGACCGACGGCGCAGCCAGTAACAACGACCTGGATATGTTCGAGGAGATGCGGTTGGCGGCGCTGCTGGCGAAGGGCGCGACCAACGATCCGGTGGTTTTGCCCGCCAGAGACGCGCTGTTGATGGCGACTCGCTGGGGCGCCGAAGCGCTGCGCCTGGGACATCTCACCGGCAGCCTGGAAGCGGGCAAACGCGCGGATCTGATCATTTTGGATCACGCGCCAGTCCACAACCTGCCCCACTTTGACCGCGACCAAAACAGCGTCTATTCGCAGGTAGTCTATGCGGGCCATGCTTCAGACGTGCTGCATGTGATGGTCAATGGGCGCTGGTTGATGCGAGATCGCCAGCTTCTCACCCTCGACGAGGGGCGGATTCGCGTGCAGGCGGCGGGATACGCGCGCCAGATGGACGAATTTTTGGCCGCGCGGGAAGGTAATGTGCTTAACAAACTGATCGCGATTGGCGGTTTGCAGCAGGAAGAAAGTTTTGAAATTCAGGTCAAAGTGCAGCCGGATACCGACCAGCAGGCGCTTATCCAGCGTTTGCTGCATCACCCGGCAGTAGAGATCGTCAAATCGCTGCACTACCGCCAGTATGACACTTATTTCTTGTTTGAAGACACCCAGCAGGGCCGGGTGCGCTATCGTGAGGACGACGCCATCGACGAAGGCGGCAAACCAATGGCGGTACGCACGCGCCTGACCTATACCATTCACGACAAAGAACGCGAGTTTGACGAAGCCGTGATGCTGTCGCGCTCTCAGTTTATCGCCCCGGCGGATCGCCCGCTGCGTTTTTATCGGGAATATTTCCAGGCATACCGTGAATGTGAGGTTCACAAAGACCGGCTGCGCTGGCATGTGCTGTATAAAGGCGTGCTGTTTTATGTCAACGTGGATCAGATTATGGTCCCTGCCGCCAACCACCACTATATCGAGATCAAATCGCGTACATGGTCGGCCCGCGATGCGGAATATAAAGCGGTGTTGATCGCCGAAATGTTGAACGAAGTGTTGGGCATCAAACCCGGCCAGCGCGTGCGTATGGAATATGTGGAGTTGTGCCGGTAGAACACGACCTGACGAGTCTGTTTTCAGACTGACATCCCCTACGCCAATGACATAGCGTAGGGGATTTTACTTTTTATAAAAGCTGCTACAAACCGAGCCGATCAAACCAACCGGTTTGAAGCACTAATACACGTTTGCACCCTATTGCGCTTGAGAGAATATAATTTATAATGATTATGTAGATATTCAAGACGACGATTCAATGAAAAAGGTAATAATATATGTATAATAATTTTAAGGTTTTATACGATAATGTTTTGCCTTTCAGGTATGAATTCATACGCGATTGAAGGACATGTGGCTTTTGTTCTGGATTTTTTGAATAACCTATAGGAGAACGAAAGAAATGCCTGTCAAAACTGTCGTTACTGAAGGAAAACCTATCGTCGTCTGTCATATGTTAGGCCCATTGAACATGCCCCAAGATGCGGATACAGTAATCGTTGAGGTGCTTCAGATCAAACGAAAGTTAGGCCGTTCACTTTACCGAATTATGGATTTCACCACCGCTAACCTGCAATTTAGCGATATGATGGTGGGCATGTCGTATGATAAAGGCAAAGAAGGGGGGACCTATGACCCTGAGATCAAAACTATCTTTGTCGGCGATTATGAGATGGTGAAGTTTGGGACCGAAGCCATGATGAGCCAGGAGCATTTTAAAGGAGCTAACGTGGTGGGGGTAACCGCGTCGGTGGCTGAGGCCCTGGATCTCGCACACAAACTATTGTCTAAAGAATAGCCTCATCATTTCGAACAGAACAGGGCGAGGGGAAACCTCGCCCTGTTTTTTTCTTCGATTTACCCATCGTTAACCCTATCAACGAGCCAGGAACGCGCGTGTAATCTCAAGCGTGCTGTTGATCGCCGCTTGCAGCGGTTGCACCATTTTGAGCGCCGCGATCTCGATTTGATCCTGTTCGAGGGGCAGGTTCAGTTTGCCGATCAACTGCACAGCTAAGGCTGCCAGGTCTTTCTGTGAGAATGAAGAGAGTTGGATCGTTTCTTTCTGATCGGCCTGCGCCTTTTTTTCTTGAAGGCTTATGAGTTCCTGGCGTTTTTTC
>JACRBK010000350.1 GCA_016234525.1 Chloroflexota bacterium | reverse complement strand
GATTGAGCAGGTCGGTGTGAATCAAGACGCGCGCTCCGCAGCGCACACAGGACAGATAATGCTGTTCTGGTCCCTCGGCCAGCCGAAAGACCTCGCGGCGGTGTTCTGGCTCAACATAACGATGATCCACGATCCCCAATTCGGCGAACAAATTCAGCGTGCGATACACCGTCGCCAGACTAATACTGGCGTCGTGGGCATGAGCCAACGTGTATATTTCTTCCGCGTCCAGATGGCTGGACTGGCTGGCAAGCACTTGCAGCAGCAGCGTGCGCTGCGGCGTGACTTTAAATCCCCTCGCGTGTAGGGTGGTTTCGGCGTCGTCAATCGCATGAGGCATGTCAGAAATTATCCTTTAGCTGCCGTTGCCGTTGCTCCCCTGATGATCTCCATCAAGAGCCGCCTGGATCGCGTTCAGCATATCATCGGGGCGGATGGGTTTGACCAAAAACTGATCAGCCTGGGAAAACTGGGCCGATTCACGGAAACGCGGATACGCCGTGATGACCACGATCTTCATGTTTTGCAGCGCCGGCATTTGCTGAATACGTTTGATCACCGCCTCACCACCCAACATCGGCATCAACATATCCATCACGACGACATCTGGCGTGTGGTTCATCAAAAAACTGAGAGCATCAGCGCCATTGCTGGCTTCCTCTACCAGATAACCCTGGCGTTCCAGGATCGTTCGGTACAACATCCGTAGTTCGGTATCATCTTCCACCAGCAAAACAGAATAAGGCATTTCCCCCACTCCTTAGTCTTAATGGGTAAATTCCGATAAAACGCAGCCGTATCTCTAATTATACGATACCCAATGAAACTATAAATCCTATAAAGAGATAGTTTGAAAATTGTTTGGACAATGAAACGGCCCCCTTCATGAAGGGAGCCGTTTGTTGAGTTTATATCAGGCGGGCGCGACCACCGGAGTCTCAGGTTGTTCAACCTGATCAGGCGGCCTCTCGGTGAAAGTGATTTCGTCTTTTTCTGCGTCGTAACCTACGCAGACCGTTGTGCCCAGTTTGACCTGTCCGGCTAAGATCGCATCGGAGAGGCGATCTTCCACCAGGCTGGTGATCAAACGGCGCAGCGGGCGCGCGCCATAATCCGGCTCATAACCACGCTCGGCCAGGTAGTTCCGTGCTTCTACGTCCAATTCCAGGGTGACCGCACGTTCGATCAAGCGTTCATTGACTTTCTTGATCTCAAGTTCCACGATCTCCGAGATTTCCTGCTGGGTCAGCGAGCGGAAAACGATAGTCGCATCGACCCGGTTCAGGAATTCGGGACGGAAGGCGCGGCGCAGACTTTCCATCAGCGCTTTACGCATTTCGTTATAGTCTTGCTGTACGGTGCGCGCTTCGCCCTGAGCGGGCAGATCGAAACCGAGCGCGGTCCCACGTTTGATCAAGTCAGCGCCGATATTGCTGGTCATGATGATAATAGCGTTGCGGAAATCTACACGGCGGCCACGCGCATCGGAGAGATGACCCTCTTCCATGATCTGGAGCAGCATATTAAATGTCTCAGGATGCGCTTTTTCGATCTCGTCGAACACCACGATGGTATAGGGACGGCGGCGCAGGGCTTCGGTAAGCTGCCCGGCATCTTCATAACCAACATAACCGGGCGGCGCCCCCGTCAGGCGGGCGACGTTGTGGCGTTCCATAAATTCGCTCATGTCAAGCTGGACCAATGCTTCTTCGCTGCCGAACATGAACGACGCCAGCGCTTTGGTCAATTCTGTTTTGCCGACGCCTGTCGGCCCCAAGAAGATAAATGATCCGATGGGGCGGCGCGGGTCTTTTAGACCGGCGCGGGCGCGGCGCACCGCTTTACTGATCGCTTCGATTGCCTCTTGCTGCCCAACGATCCGCTTGTGCAGTTCTTCTTCCATGTGCAGCAGGCGTTCGGATTCTTCCTGGCGAATGGCTGTGACCGGGATACCTGTCCACATGCCCACCACTTCGGCGACATCTTCTGCCGTCAGGCGAGCGCGGTTGGTCTTGGGATCCCAATGTTGGCGGAAGGCGTCAAGCTGGGCTTCAAGTTCGGCCATCCGTTCATTCAGCGTATCGCGTTCCTCGCCAGGGAGATCGGTCCCCAGTTCGAGATCGTCGCGCACGGAGCTTATTTCATTTTCGATACGTTTGACGCGCGAAGATTCCGGCGATTTGTACATGCGGACACGGCTGGCCCCTTCGTCGATCAGGTCGATGGCCTTATCCGGCAGGAACCGTTCGGGAACATAACGCGCCGAGAAATTCGCCGCCGCGTCAATGGCTTCGTCGGTGATGTCGAGGTTGTGATGTTCCTCGTAGGGTTGGCGGATGCCATGCAGAATCTCGATGGTCTGCTCGATGGATGGTTCATCGACCATCACTTTTTGGAAACGGCGTTCGAGCGCCGCGTCACTTTCGATATGGCGGCGGTATTCGTCGAGCGTCGTCGCGCCGATGCACTGCAATTCCCCACGCGAAAGCGCGGGTTTGAGGATATTGGCCGCATCTACACTG